>NZ_JBHTMX010000021.1:0-28788 GCF_042679725.1 Methylopila musalis | reverse complement strand
GTCGCCGGCGCAGGCGGCGGCCGTCGACGCCGCGGCGGCGCGGCTGACGGACCGCGCGCCGACCGGCATGGGCACCCTGTTCAAGGCCCTCGCCCTCGCCCATCCTCGCCTCGCCCTCCCCGCCTTCGATTCGTGACGTCGCAAAGCCGGAGCACGCCCATGACCACCGTCCCGACCGTGGAGTCGCCAGCCCTCGCCGGACTTCCGGGGGTGCGCCACGCCTTCTTCACGCGGGCGGGCGGGGTCTCCACCGGCGTGCTCACGAGCCTCAACGGCGGGCTCGGGGCCGACGACGCCCGCGAGAACGTGCTGGAGAACCGGGCGCGCATGGCGCGGACGCTCGGGCTGGAGCCCGGCCGCATCGCGCTGCCGTGGCAGGTGCATTCCGCCGACGTCGCGGTGGCGACGGGCCCGTGGGCCCGCGAACAGGCGCCCCATGTGGACGCGGTGGTGACGTCGACGCCCGGCCTCGCGGTCGCGGTCACCATCGCCGATTGCGGGCCGATCCTGTTCGCCGATCCGGAGGCGCGGGTGGTGGCGGCGGCGCATGCGGGCTGGCAGGGCGCGTTCAAGGGCGTGGCTGAGGCGACGCTCGTGGAGATGGAGCGGCTCGGCGCGAGGCGCGAGCGCGTCACCGCCGTCCTCGGCCCCTGCATCCGGCAGGCGAGCTACGAGGTCGGCCCGGAGTTCGCGGCCCGCTTCGTGGCGCAGGACGCCGACAACGCCCGCTTCTTCGAACCCTCGGGCAAGCCCGGCCAGGCGCTGTTCGATCTCGCGGGCTATGTGGTCGCCCGCCTGACGGCCGCCGGCGTCGGGACCGTGGACGACGTCGGGCTCGACACCTACGCCGACGAGGACCGCTTCTTCAGCTACCGCCGCGCCACCCATCGGGGCGAGGCGGATTACGGCCGGCTCGTCGCCGCCATCGCCCTCATGTGACGCTTTAACCGCACTGACACCAGCCATGCGCTAAACCGCGTGGGCAGGCGCTCACGATCGGTTGAGACGGTCTGGAATTGTTGTTAAGAGCCGCGCGTCTTCCGGTCCCGGAGCGGGACGGCGCATGAGGCGCATGAAGGCCGGCTGCCCGCACGGGCGCGCGTTAGACGAGGTCATGGGATAATGAAGGTCGTCGCCGGCAATTCGAACCGCCCGCTCGCGGAAGCCATCGCCGCCTATCTGGCGACGCCGCTGACCCGCTGCAACGTGCGCCGCTTCGCGGACATGGAGGTCTTCGTCGAGATCCTCGAGAACGTGCGCGGCGAGGATGTGTTCGTCGTGCAGTCGACCTCGTTCCCGGCGAACGACCACCTGATGGAGCTGCTGATCATCATCGACGCGCTGCGCCGCTCCTCGGCGCGCCGCATCACGGCGGTGATGCCCTATTTCGGCTACGCTCGTCAGGACCGTCGCTCCTCCGGCCGCACCCCGATCTCCGCCAAGCTCGTCGCCAACATGATCACCCAGGCCGGCGCCGACCGGGTGATGACGCTGGACCTGCACGCCGGCCAGATCCAGGGCTTCTTCGACATCCCGACCGACAACCTGTTCGCGGCGCCGGTGATGGTGCGCGACATCAAGGATCGGCTGCCGCTCGACAACGTCATGGTGGTGTCGCCGGACGTGGGCGGCGTGGTGCGCGCCCGCGCCATCGCCAAGCGCATCGACGCCCAGCTCGCCATCGTGGACAAGCGCCGCGAGCGGCCGGGCGAGAGCGAGGTGATGAACGTCATCGGCGACGTGGAAGGCCGCTCCTGCATCCTCGTGGACGACATCGTGGATTCCGGCGGCACGCTGGTGAACGCCGCCGACGCCCTGCTCGCGAACGGCGCGAAGGAGGTCTACGCCTACCTGACCCACGGCGTGCTCTCCGGCGGCGCGGTCGCCCGCGTCACCGCCTCGCGCATCAAGGAAATGGTGGTGACGGATTCGATCCTCGCCACCGAAGCCGTGCGCGTCGCCAAGAACATCCGCGTGGTGTCGATCGCCACCCTGATCGGCGAGGCCATCGCCCGCACCTCGTCCGAAGAGTCGGTCTCCAGCCTGTTCGACTGACCCCGGCGCAGACGATCGTCGCGCCGTTGAGCGATCGCTAACCGTGTTTTGAGCCGCCGACTCCGCCCTTAACGACCCGGTCACTTCCCGACTGGCATACCAAGCCTGATAACGATAACAGGCCCGGTCATGCTCAAGGTCGTCGGTTGTTTTGTGGATCAGCACAGCTATGGGCTGGTCGCTCTCGCCGCGCTCGTGTGCGCGGTGTCGTCGTTGGCGGCGATCCGCCTGATGCGCTACGCCGCCGCCCGCAGCGGCGGGGCGCGGCGCGTGTGGCTCGCGATCGCGTCGCTCTCCACCGGCGCCGGCGCCTGGGCCACCCACTTCATCGCCATGCTGGCGTTCCAGCCGGGCGTGCCCACCGGCTACGACGTCTCGATCACTGCGCTGTCGCTCGTGCTCGCGATCGGGCTGACCGGGCTTGGCCTCTGGGTCTCGATCGGCCGGCGCCCGGCGCTCGGCGGGGCCGTGTTCGGCGCGGGCGTCGCGGCGATGCACTTCACGGGCATGGCCGCGTTCCAGGTCCAGGGCGCGCTCACCTGGGACATGCCCCTCGTGGTCACGGCGATCGTCTCCGGCGCCCTGTTCGGCGCGATCGCGCTGCCGGTCGCCCGCTCCGCGTCCCCTATGCGCGCCCATGTGGGCGGCGCGCTGCTGCTGATCCTCGCGATCTGCTCGCTGCATTTCACCGCCATGGGCGCGGTGGTCATCACGCCGGATCCGCGCATTTCCGTCCCCCTCACCGCGCTGCCCACCAAGTGGCTCGCGGTCGGCGTGGCCTTCGCCGCGTTCTGCGTGCTGGTGATGGGCTTCGCCGCGCTACTTCTCGACGTGCGTGAGCGCCGCAAGATCGCGCTGGAGCGCCATCGCCTCCAGAGCCTCGCCAACGCCTCGGCCGAAGGGCTGCTGATCTGCAACAGCCGGCGCATCCTGCACGCGAACGAGAACCTCGCGGAGATGCTCGGGCTCGAGCCGGCGGCGCTCGCGCGCATTCCGCTCTCGACGCTGCTGTCCTTGCGCCCGCAGGAGCTGACGGCGCACGCCAGCGCCCCCGACCCGCTGCGCACGGAGCTGCGCGACAGCGCCGGCGCGGACGTTCCGGTCGAGATCTACATCCGTCCGATCGAGCTGTCCCAGCAGCCCCATTTCGCCATCGCGATCCGGGACCTGCGCGCGCAGCTCGCCGCGGAGGCCGAAATCCGCAAGCTCGCGCTCTATGACAGCCTGACCGGACTGTTCAACCGCTCCAGCTTCCACCAGCGGCTCGAGGACGCCGTGCAGTCGGCCGCCCTCCTGAGCGGAAAGCTGGCGGTTCTGTGCATCGACCTCGACCGCTTCAAGCAGGTGAACGACCTGTTCGGCCACGCCGCCGGCGACCGGCTGCTGCGGTCGGTGGGCGAGGCGCTGTCGTCGGCGCTCGGCGACGGCGAGGTGGCGGCGAGGCTCGGCGGCGACGAGTTCGCGATCCTCGCGCCGGTGGATCACCCCATCAACGCCGGCGCCGTGGCCGAGCGCGTGCTGAACGCGCTGGCGCGGGCCGGCGGCGAGCACGCGGGGCACGTGCAGGCGAGCATCGGCGTGGCCGTGTTCCCCGACGACGCCTACGACCCCCCGTCTCTGCTGCACAACGCCGACGTGGCGCTCTACCGGGCGAAGGCCGAGCAGCTCGGCGGCTACCGCTTCTTCGAGCAGACCATGAGCGACGAGCTCAACGACCGCCGCCAGATCGAGCACGACCTGCGCCATGCGGCGGACCGGGGCGAGCTCTATATGGTCTACCAGCCCCAGGCGGCCGTCGCCTCCAGCGCCATCGTCGGCTTCGAGGCGCTGGTGCGGTGGCGCCGCCCCGGCCACGGGCAGATGTCGCCTGCGATCTTCATCCCGCTCGCGGAGGAATGCGGCGCCATTCTTCCCATCGGCGAATGGGTGCTGCGGGCGGTCTGCAAGGAGGCCGCCGGCTGGCCGAACCCGCTGTCGGTGGCGGTGAACGTCTCCCCGGTCCAGCTGCACACGCCGAACTTCGTGGCGCTGGTGCACACGGTGTTGCTGGAGACCGGCCTGTCGCCTCGGCGGCTTGAGATCGAGATCACCGAAACCGCGCTGGTCCGCGACTTCGCGCGCACGCTCGCCACGCTGCGGCAGCTGAAGGCGCTCGGCGTGCGCATCGCCATGGACGATTTCGGCACGGGCTACTCGTCGCTGTCGAACCTGCGGGCCTTCCCCTTCGACAAGATCAAGATCGACCGCTCCTTCGTGAGCGCGGTCGACACCAACCAGCAGGCCGCCGCCATCGTGCGCTCGGTGCTGGGGCTCGGCCGCGGGCTCGGGCTGCCGGTGATGGCGGAGGGCGTGGAGACGCAGGCGGAGCTTCTGTTCCTGCAGTCGGAGGCCTGCGACGGCGCGCAGGGCTATTTCCTCGGCCGCCCCGGCCCGATCGACCAGTTCGCCCATCTGACGCGCGCGAACCTTCACGCGCCCGCGCCGGACGTCGAGACGCCGCCGGCCGCCGCCTGATTGCGCGGAAAGGGCGTTTCTGTTAGGGAAGCGCCGCGGCGTCCCACACCCCTGGAGGGGTTCGCCGCGAAGGGCCGTCCGCTTCGGGCGGCCGTTTCTTTTGGAGACTGACACCCATGACCGCCACCAAGGCCCTCAAGGCTGAGCTGCGCGAGAAGGCCGGCAAGGGGGCCGCCCGCGCTCTCCGTCGTGCTGGCAAGATCCCCGCCGTGATCTACGGCGACAAGAAGGCGCCCGTCGGCATCGCGCTCGACGGCCACGAGCTGTTCAAGCTGCTGCACGCCGGCGGCTTCAAGACCACCGTGTTCGAGATCGACACCGGCAAGGGCAAGGAGCGCGCCATTCCGCGCGACTACCAGCGCGACCCGGTCAGCGACGTGCTGCTGCATGTGGACTTCTTCCGCGTCTCCGCCTCTTCGGTGGTCGACGTCGAGGTGCCGGTGCACTTCCTCAACGAGGAAGACGCTCCGGGTCTGAAGCGCGGCGGCGTCCTGAACGTCGTGCTGCATTCGGTGGCCGTGAAGGCGGGCGTCGACAACATTCCGGCCGCGATCGAAGTGGACCTGAAGGGTCTCGAGATCGGCGACATCGTGCACGCCTCCGCCGTCAAGCTCCCGTCCGGCGTGGAGTTCGCCGCCGAGAACCTCGACGAGCTCACCATCGCCACCATCGCCGCGCCGACCGTGGTCGCGGAAGAGGCGGCCGAGGAGCAGGCCGAGGCCGAAGCCGAGAACCGCGGCGAGACGACCGAGTCCGACGAGGCCCCGGCCGAAGAGAAGCCGTCCGAGGACTGATCCTCGGCTTCAGCGGGAGCGTTCGCTCATGCTGCTCCTGGTCGGGCTCGGCAATCCGGGCCCGAAATACGAGAAGAACCGGCACAACATCGGCTTCATGGCCGTTGACCGGATCGCGCCCCGCCACGGCTTCGGCCCGTGGCGGGCGCGCTTTCAGGGCGACGCGGCGGAGGGCGCCCTCGGCGGCGAAAAGGCCCTGCTGCTGAAACCCCGCACCTACATGAACGAGAGCGGCCGGTCGGTCGCGGAAGCGGCGCGCTTCTTCAAGATCCCCGTATCCCACATCGTCGCGCTGCACGACGAGCTCGACCTGGCGCCCGCCAAGCTGCGGGTGAAGGTGGGCGGCGGCAACGCCGGCCACAACGGCCTGCGCTCCATCACCGCCCATATGGGCAACGACTACAAGCGGCTGCGGCTCGGCATCGGCCATCCGGGCGACAAGGCGCTGGTCCACTCCTATGTGCTGAACGACTTCGGCAAGGCGGAGATGGAGTGGGTGGACGTGCTGACCGACGCCGTCGCCGACGCCGCCGACCTGCTCGCCAAGCCGGACGACGCCGGCCTGCAGAACAAGGTCCATCTGCGGATGGAGGCCGCGGGCTTCGCGGAGGTGATGCGCCTCGGCGCGCGGCCTTGACGCTCGACCACGAAAACACGAACTTCGTGGCGTAAGGAGGATCGCGGCCATGAAGAACGTCACGATCACCATGGACGAGGACGTGCTGGCCTGGGTCCGGATCGAGGCGGCGAAGCGCGGAGAAAGCGTGTCGCGCTTCCTCGGTGAAACGATCGCGGCGCAGCGCGCCGCCGCCGGCCGCGACCAGCGGGACGAGGAGCGCGCCGCGCTGGAGCGTTTCCTGTCAGGCCCCGGTTTTCCGGGCGCGGGAGCCGCGTGGCCGGGCAGAGAGGAGCTTTATGCCGACCGGAAAAGCGACCTGCTTCGTCGACACGAACATCCTGATCTACGCAGTCGATCCGAAGGAGACTGAAAAGCGCGCCATTGCGGCGTCGCTCATCCGGAACGCCGCCCTCTCGGAGTCTCTAGTGCTGAGCCCGCAGTCCCTGAACGAGTGCTACCGGGTCCTGACCGAGCGGCTGAAAAGCGCCAGCCGTTCGGACGCGCGGGACTACTGCCGTGTCTTCGTCCGCCACTGCACCGCGCCGCTGACCTTCGCCACGACGGCGGAGGCCTGGCGCATTCAGGACGCATGCGGCTTTTCCTGGTGGGATTGCACGCTTCTCGCCTCGGCTTCCCTCGCGGGCTGCGGTCTGTTCTACAGCGAGGATCTGCAACACGGCCGCCGCATCGGCGACCTCGAGATTCGCAATCCGTTCGCGTCGGCCTGACGCCGACCCTTTCTTCAATAAGGCCAAATTCCCATGGGCTTCAAATGCGGCATCGTCGGCCTGCCGAACGTCGGCAAGTCGACCCTCTTCAACGCGCTGACGCAGACCGCCGCCGCCCAGGCCGCGAACTATCCGTTCTGCACCATCGAGCCGAACGTGGGCGAGGTGGCGGTGCCCGATCCGCGCCTCGTGGAGCTCGCCGCGATCGCGGGCTCGAAGGAGATCATCCCGACCCGCCTCACCTTCGTGGACATCGCGGGCCTCGTGCGCGGCGCGTCCAAGGGCGAAGGCCTCGGCAACCAGTTCCTCGCCCACATCCGCGAGGTGGACGCCATCGCCTATGTGCTGCGCTGCTTCGAGGACGACGACATCACCCATGTGGAAGGCCGGATCGACCCGCTCTCCGACGCGGAGACGGTGGAGACCGAGCTGATGGTCGCCGACCTCGAAAGCCTCGAGAAGCGTGTCGGCGCGCTGGAGAAGCGCGCCCGCAGCAACGACAAGGAAGCCAAGGAGCAGCTCGATCTGGTGAACCGGGTGCTGCCGCTGCTGCGCGACGGCAAGCCCGCCCGCCTCGCCAAGATCGCCGAGGACGAGCGCGTCGCATTCGAGGGCCTGAACCTGCTCACCTCCAAGCCGGTGCTCTACGTCTCGAACGTGGACGAGGGCTCCGCCGCCACCGGCAACGCCTTCTCCGCCCGCGTCGACGAGAGCGCCAAGGCCGAAGGCGCGGTCTCGGTCGCCATCTCCGCCAAGATCGAGAGCGAGATCGCGGTGCTGCCGGAGGACGAGCGCAAGGAGTATCTTGAGGCGCTCGGCCTTGAGCAGCCCGGCCTCGACCGGCTCATCAACGCCGGCTACCAGCTGCTCGGCCTCGTGACCTACTTCACGGTCGGCCCCAAGGAGACCCGCGCCTGGACCATCGAGCGCGGCACCCGCGCCCCGCAGGCGGCGGGCGTGATTCATTCCGACTTCGAGAAGGGCTTCATCCGCGCCGAGACCATCGCCTACGCCGACTATGTGGCGCTCAAGGGCGAGACGGGCGCGAAGGAGGCCGGCAAGATGCGGCTGGAAGGCAAGGACTATGTGGTCGCCGACGGCGACGTGCTGCACTTCCGCTTCGCCAACTGACCCTACTGTGTAGACGCACAGACGCCGGGGCGCCATCATCGGCGCCCCGATCCCGCGAAAGGCGAGGACCATGGCCGCGCCGCGTTACGCCTATGAGGACTTCCGCCCCGGCGACCGGGCGGAGTATGGCGGGCTGATCGTCGAGCGCGACGAGATGCTGGCCTTCGCCCGCGAGTTCGATCCGCAGCCGATGCATCTGTCGGAGGAGGCGGCGCGGGCCAGCATGCTGGGCGAGCTGATCGCCTCCGGCTGGCAGACCGCGGCGCTCGCCATGCGCATGCATTGCGACCAGTGGCTGGCGGATTCGACCTCTCTGGGATCGCCCGGCGTGGACAGCCTGGAATGGCTGCGGCCGGTCAAAGCCGGCGACCGGCTCAGCGTGCTGAGCGAGGTGCTCGCCGCCCGCGTATCAGCCAGCAGGCCGGATCGGGGGATCGTCACCTTCCGCTTCGAGGTCGTGAACCAGCACGGCGACATCGTCCTGCGGCAGGTGGGGCCGATCCTGTTCGGCCGCCGGAACGCGGAGGCCGCCTGATGTATCTCGAGGACTTCCGCGTCGGCGACCGGGCCGAGATCGGCGCGCATCTGTTCACCACCGACGACATCCTGCGCTTCGCCAGAACCTACGACACGCAGGCGTTCCACCTGTCGGAGGAGGCCGGGCGGGCCGGTCCGTTCAAGGGCCTCGCGGCGTCCGGCTGGCACACCTGCGCGGTGTGGATGAAGCTGACGGTGGCCTACAATGTCCGCGTCGCGCGGGAGCGGATGGCGGCGGGCCTGCCGGTCGGGCGCTTCGGCCCCTCCCCCGGCTTCCGCGAGCTGAAATGGAGCGCGCCGGTGATGGCCGGCGACACGCTGACCTATTTCGCCGAGGTGGTGGAGGCGCGGCCGAGCGGCTCCCGCCCCGGCTGGGGCCTGCTCACCGCCCGCAACACCGCCGTGAACCAGCATGGCGTGCAGGCGCTGTCCTTCGTCAGCGCGGTGTTTGTGGAGCGCCGTCCCGACGCGGGCGTCTGACGAAGGTCCGTTCCGACTCACTTGCGGGGACGCAGCCCGGCGGGCCACCATGCGCGCGGACGGTTCAGGGGGTCGGACACGCTCATGACTGGCGGCGCAAAGGCGCGCGGGGACGCTCCGGAGTTTCCCGCCTTCTCCGAAGCGCCCACTTCGCCCAAAAGTCACGCGCAGCCGGCGCCTAAAGAAAAGGCGCCCCATTACGCCGGCCACCGCGAGCGGCTGCGCCAGCGCTTCCTCGACTCCGGCCCCGACGCCCTGCCCGATTACGAGCTGATGGAGCTGGTGCTGTTCCGCACCATTCCGCAGAGGGACGTGAAGCCGCTCGCCAAGGAGCTGATCGCCACCTTCGGCTCCTTCGCCGAGGCGCTGGCCGCGCCCGCCGCGCGGCTGACCGAGGTCAAGGGCGTGAAAGACGCGACCGCGACCGACTTCAAGATCGTGGAGGCCGCGGCGCGGCGGCTCGCCAAGGGCGCCATCGGCAAGCGGCCCATGCTGTCGTCGTGGTCGTCCGTGCTGGATTACTGCCGCACGGCCATGGCCTTCGACGAACGGGAGCGCTTCCGCATCCTGTTCCTCGACAAGAAGAACGCCCTCATCGCCGATGAGGTGCAGCAGAGCGGCACGGTGGACCACACCCCGGTCTATCCGCGCGAGGTGGTGCGCCGCGCGCTGGAGCTTGGCGCCACGGCGCTGATCTTGGTGCACAACCACCCGTCCGGCGATCCGACTCCGAGCCGCGCCGACATCGACATGACGCGGACCATCGCCGATATCGCCAAGCCGCTCGGCATCGCGCTGCACGACCATGTGATCGTCGGGCGGGACGGGCATGCCAGCTTTCGGGCTTTAAAACTGTTCTGAACTAAAATTGGGCGGCGGCGTTGCATTCAAAATGTGCAACGCCCCCCTTTTCCCGCGCCGCCGCGGGATTAGCATCTGTCCTCGAAGCAACCAGCGAAAGGCCGCCGCTTGAGCACCGCCCCCTTCGACGAGATGACCCTCGCCGACGGCTCCGTCCGACAGGCTTACGCGAAACTCGCGGAGTGGCTTAAAAGCGCGCCGGCGGACCTGCTGAACTACCGCGTCGAGGAAGCGGAGCTGCTGTTCCGGCGCATCGGCATCACCTTCGCGGTCTATGGCGACCAGCAGGCCACCGAGCGGCTGATCCCGTTCGACATCATCCCCCGCATCCTGACCGCGGCCGAGTGGACCACCCTGTCCCGCGGGCTCGAACAGCGGGTAGACGCGCTCAACCGCTACATCGCCGACGTCTACGGCAAGCGCGAGATCCTGAAGGCCGGGATCATCCCCGAGGACCTCGTGTTCCAGAACGCGGCGTTCCGGCCGGAGATGGCGGGCAAGGGCGTGCCGCACGACCTCTGGGTCCACATCGCCGGCATCGACATCGTGCGCGTGGACGCCGACACCTTCTACGTGCTGGAGGACAACGCCCGCACCCCGTCCGGCGTGTCCTACATGCTGGAAAACCGCGAGGTGATGATCCGGCTGTTCCCGGAGCTGTTCGCCCAGCACCGCATCGCGCCGGTCGAGCGCTATGCCGACGAGCTGCTCGCCACCCTGCGCTCCATCGCGCCGCGCTCGGCCCCGGCGGAGCCGAACGTGGTGCTGCTGACGCCCGGCATCTACAACTCGGCCTATTACGAGCACTCGTTCCTCGCCGACAAGCTCGGCATCGAGCTGGTCGAGGGCCGCGACCTGTTCGTCCGCGACGACGTGGTCTACATGCGCACCACCGAGGGTCCGCAGCGGGTCGACGTGATCTACCGCCGCCTCGACGACGAGTTCCTGGATCCGCTTGTGTTCCGCCCCGACAGCGCGCTCGGCGTGCCGGGGCTGATGTCCGCTTACCACGCCCAGAACGTGACGCTGACCAACGCGGTCGGCACCGGCGTCGCGGACGACAAGGCCATCTACAGCTACATGCCGGAGATCATCCGGTTCTATCTCGGCGAAGAGCCGATGCTGAAGAACGTGCCCACCTATCGCTGCCGCGAGCCCGAGGCGCTGGCCTATGTGCTGGAGCATCTGGAGGAGCTGGTGGTGAAGGAGGTGCACGGCTCCGGCGGCTACGGCATGCTGGTCGGCCCCCACGCCTCGAAGGAGCAGGTGGAGCTGTTCCGCGCCAAGCTGAAGGCCTCGCCCGCGGGCTTCATCGCCCAGCCGACGCTCGCGCTCTCCACCTGCCCGACCTACGTCAATTCCGGCGTCGCGCCCCGGCACGTGGACCTGCGCCCCTTCGTGCTGACCGGCTCGGACGGCGTGCGCATCGTGCCGGGCGGACTGACGCGCGTCGCCATGCGCGAGGGCTCGCTGGTGGTGAACTCCAGCCAGGGCGGCGGAACGAAGGACACATGGGTGCTCGACGAATGACCAGCGGACCACGACACACGGAGCCGCGCCCATGCTGAGCCGCACCGCCGAAAACCTGTTCTGGCTGTCCCGCTATGTCGAGCGGGCGGAATCACTCGCCCGCATTCTGGAGGCGACCCAGCGCCTCGCCTCGCTGCCCGTCGCCTATGCCGGCTCCACCAACGAGTGGGAGAGCGCGCTCGCCGCCGCCGGCGCCTTGCAGGCCTTCGCCGAGAAGCATGAGGAAGCGACCGCCGAGACGGTGGTGGACTATCTCGTGTTCGACACCGGCAATCCGTCCTCGGTGGTGAACTGCTTCGAGGTGGCGCGCCACAACGCCCGCGCGGTGCGCACCGCGCTGACCATGGAGATGTGGGAGACCATCAACGGCGCCTGGCTGGAGCTGCGCCGCCGGCCGGACCGCAAGCTGCTGGGCGAGGAGCTGACGCGCTTCCTCGGCTGGGTGAAGGAGGTCGGGCTGCGCTTCGACGGCTCCGCCTCGCGGACCATGCTTCGCAACGACATCTACAGCTTCTCGCGGCTCGGCATGCTGCTCGAACGCGCCGACAACACCGCCCGCATCCTCGACGTGAAGTACCATCTGCTGCTGCCCGAGGAGACCAAGGTCGGCGGCGGCCTCGACTACTACCAGTGGTCGGCGATCCTGCGCGCGGTCTCGGCGCTCAACAGCTACCACTGGGTCTACCGTCAGAGCCTCAAGCCCTGGCTGATCGCGGACCTGCTGATCCTCAACGACCAGATGCCGCGCTCGCTCGCCGCCTGCTACAACGACATGACCCGCCACCTCGACGACCTGTCGCGCGGCTACGGCCGTCAGGGGCCGTCCCAGCGCATCGCCCGCGCCACCCGCGCCCGGCTGGAGAACGCCAAGATCGAGGAGATCTTCCAGACCGGGCTGCATGAGTTCGTGACGAGCTTCATCTCGGACAACAACCGGCTCGGCAGCGCCATCACCGAACAGTATCTCGCATGACGCCCGCGGAGTCCGTGACGCCATGCGCCTGAAGATCCGGCACGAAACCGTCTATCGCTACGAGGCCCCCGCCGGCTCCGTCACCCAGACGCTCAGGATGACGCCGCGGAACTTCGAGGGCCAGCACGTCATCCGCTGGCGCCTCGACGTGGACCACGACTGCCGGCTGCGCTCGTCGCAGGACGCCTTCGGCAACGTCACCCACGTGTTCGTGGTGGACGGCCCGGTGGACGAGCTCTCCGTGCTGGTGGAGGGCGAGGTGGAGACGCAGGACGTGGCGGGCGTGGTCCGCTCCGCGGTGGAGCGCTTCCCGCCGGCGCTCTACCTGCGCGAGACGGATCTGACCGCCGCGGACCGCGACATCGCCACCTTCGCCGAGCAGGTGCGGGAGGAGACCGGCGACGAGCCGCTCGCGCTGCTCCACGGCCTGCTGGAGGCGATCCACTCCGAGATCGCCTTCGACCCCACCCCGTCGGAGAGCGACGTGGTGGCGGCGGAGACGTTTCGGCGCAAGCGCGGGCTCTGCCAGGACCTGACCCACGTGTTTCTGGTGGCGGCCCGCCATCTCGGAACGCCGGCGCGCTACGTCAGCGGCTACATCCACGACGTGGATCCGGCCACCGCCCACGACGCCGGTCACGCCTGGGCGGAGGCCCATGTTCCGGGGCTCGGCTGGGTGGCCTTTGACCCGAGCCACAAGCTCTGCCCGACCGACGCCTATGTGCGGGTCGCGGTCGGCCTCGACTATTACGGCGCCGCGCCGTTCCGGGTCGCCTCCCATGGCGGGCTGGGCGAGAGCTTCACGGTAAAGGTCGCCGTCGAGGACGTCGCCGCCGCCCGCGGCTTCAGCCGGAAGTAACGGCTCGGCCTGAGATGGAGAAAAGACCCGCGCGTCGGACAGGACGCGCGGGCCTTTTCGTTCCGTGGGCGCAGTTCAGAGGCCGCGCCCCCGGTCGCAGATCGCAACAACGTCGCAGGCACTCGCCGTCATGCCCGCCGCATGGCGGGCATCCACGACTTTCTCGCGCGACGCTTGACCCGCGAAGTCGTGGATGCCCGAGACAAGCTCGGGCATGACGGTGTGCGGTCCGGGGCCGCGCTCCCATCCCCCTCAGTGCGCCAGCACCGCCAGCAGCAGCAGGGCGACGATGTTGGTGATCTTGATCATGGGGTTCACCGCCGGGCCGGCCGTGTCCTTGTAGGGGTCGCCCACCGTGTCGCCGGTCACCGCCGCCTTGTGGGCGTCGGAGCCCTTGCCGCCGTGGTGGCCGTCCTCGATGTACTTCTTGGCGTTGTCCCACGCGCCGCCGCCGGAGGTCATGGACAGCGCCACGAACAGGCCGGTGACGATGACGCCGAGCAGCATGGCGCCGACCGCCGAGAAGGCCTCGCTCTTGCCGGCCACCGCCAGCACGACGAAGTAAGCCACGATCGGCGACAGCACCGGCAGCAGCGAGGGCACGATCATCTCCTTGATCGCCGCCCGGGTCAGAAGGTCCACCGCGCGGCCGTAGTCCGGGCGGTCGCGGCCCTCTATAATGCCGGGCTTCTCCCGGAACTGCCGCCGCACCTCCTCCACGATCGCGCCCGCCGCGCGGCCGACCGCGGTCATGCCCATGGCGCCGAACAGGAACGGCAGCATGCCGCCGAACAGCAGGCCGACGACCACGTAGGGGTTGGCGAGCGAGAAATCGAGCGCCACGCCCGCGAAGTAGGGGTAGCGCTCGGCGTTGGCGATGAAGTGGTTCAGGTCCGAGGTGTAGGCCGCGAACAGCACCAGCGCGCCGAGCCCCGCCGAACCGATGGCGTAGCCCTTGGTGACCGCCTTGGTGGTGTTGCCGACCGCGTCCAGCGCGTCGGTGGAGGCGCGCACCTCCGGCGGCAGGCCCGCCATCTCCGCGATGCCGCCGGCGTTGTCCGTCACCGGGCCGAAGGCGTCGAGCGCCACCACGAAGCCCGCCAGCGCCAGCATGGCGGTGACGGCGATGGCGATGCCGAACAGGCCCGCCAGCGAATAGGTCACGATGATGCCGGCGATGATGACGAGCGCCGGCAGGGCGGTCGCCTCCAGCGACACGGCGAGCCCCTGGATCACGTTGGTGCCGTGGCCGGTCACCGAGGCCTGCGCGATGGAGCGCACCGGGCGGTAGCCGGTGCCGGTGTAATATTCGGTGATCACCACGATCAGGCCGGTGATGACGAGGCCGGTAACCGCGCACAGGAACAGGTCGAAGCCGGTGAAGGCGAGGCCGCCCACGGTGCGGTGCTCGGTGGTGAAGCCCACCAGCATGGCGGTCGCGAGCGCGATGCCGATCAGCGACAGGCCCGCCGCCGCGCCGAACCCGCGATAGAGCGCGCCCATGATCGACTGGTTCGCCGGCAGCTTGACGAAGAAGGTGCCCGCGATCGACGTGACGATGCAGACCGCGCAGATGCCGAGCGGATAGAGGATCAGGCGCGGCAGCGCCGGATCGCCGGCGAAGAAGATCGCCGCCAGCACCATGGTCGCGACCACGGTCACGGCGTAGGTCTCGAACAGGTCCGCCGCCATGCCGGCGCAGTCGCCGACATTGTCGCCCACGTTGTCGGCGATGGTGGCGGGGTTGCGCGGATCGTCCTCGGGGATGCCGGCCTCGACCTTGCCCACGAGGTCGCCGCCCACGTCCGCGCCCTTGGTGAAGATGCCGCCGCCGAGCCGGGCGAAGATCGAGATCAGCGAGGCGCCGAAGCCGAGCGCCACCAGCGCGTCGATCACCACCCGGTCGCCGGGCGCGTGGCCGAGGACGCCGGTCAGGATCGCGTAGTACACCGCGACGCCGAGCAGCGCGAGCCCGGCCACCAGCATGCCGGTGACCGCGCCCGACTTGAACGCGATCTCGAGCCCCGCCCCGAGCGAGCGAGAGGCGGCCTGCGCGGTGCGCACGTTCGCCCGCACCGAGACGTTCATGCCGATGAAGCCCGCCACCGCCGACAGCACCGCGCCGATCAGGAAGCCGATCGCGACCGTCATCGACAGGAAGACCGCGACCAGGACGAAGATGACGGCGCCCACCGCGCCGATGGTGGCGTATTGCCGGCGCAGATAGGCCTGCGCGCCCTCGGCGATCGCCTCGGCGATCTCCTGCATGCGGGGCGTTCCGGCGTCCGCCTCCACGACGGAGCGGATGGCCCATACGCCGTAGACGATGGAGAGAAGTCCAAGAAGGATGATCAGCGTCAGCGCCATGAAGCGGTTTCCTTGGGAAGCGTTTCCTGATGCGCGACGGAGGGCGGCGCCGTTCGTGCGGGCTCGCCTGTTCTTGGATTTTATTGAGTCACATTCGTCTCCGCGCGCCGGCCGACCGGCCAAGAACAAGGTTGCCAGAGCGGGAACGCGCACGCAAAGAAAACGCGCTTGCGCCATCTTCGATCTTCGGAGCGGTGGCGTTCATCACGGCTGCGCTATCATCGGCGCGCGAAGCGGGCGCGAAGGTCCGCGATCAGGGAGCGAACATGAATTTCAAGGTTGTGGCGGCCACCGCCTCGCTCGGCGGCCTGCTGTTCGGCTACGACACCGGCGTCGTCTCGGGCGCCCTGCCCTTCATCCGCGACCTGTTCCAGCTCTCCGAGGCCATGCAGGGCTTCGTGGTGTCGATCGCTCTGCTCGGCGCGGCGGCGGGGGCGGCGGTCGCGGGCCAGCTCGCGGACGCCTACGGGCGGCGCAAGGTCATCATCGTGGTGGCGGGCTTCTTCGTGGTGGGCGCCCTGCTCTGCGCCATCGCCACCAACGTGCCGGTGCTGCTGGTCGGCCGCCTGATCCTCGGCGTCGCGATCGGCGTCGCCTCCATGCTGACGCCGCTCTACCTCGCGGAGATGGCGCCCGCCGACCGGCGCGGCTCGGTGGTGTCGCTGAACCAGATGTGCATCACGGTCGGCATCCTGCTGTCCTACATCGTGGCCTACCTCCTGTCGGAAATGGACGGCGGCTGGCGCTGGATGCTGGCCATCGGCTGCCTGCCGGGCGTGGTGCTCGGCCTCGGCATGATCGCGCTCCCCGAGAGCCCGCGCTGGCTTGCGGGCCAGGGCCGGCATGCGGAGGCCGCCGCGGCGCTGAAGACGCTGCGCGGCGGCGAGGACGTCTCGGCGGAGCTCTCCGAGCTGCGCACCGACCTCACCCGCCGCGACGGCGCGCTGGCGCCGTGGTCGGCGCTGCTGGAGCCGAGGGTCCGCATTCCGCTGATCGTGGGCGTGGGACTGGCCGTGTTCCAGCAGATCACCGGCATCAACACCGTGATCTATTACGCGCCGATCATCTTCGAGAAGGCCGGCATGGCCTCCACCTCGGCCGCGATCCTCGCCACCGCCGGCGTGGGCGTGGTCAACGTCGCCATGACCTATGTGGCGCTGAAGCTGCTGGACACCGCCGGCCGGCGCAAGCTGCTGCTGATCGGCCTCGCCGGCATGGCGGTGATGCTCGCCGTGCTCACCTTCGGCTTCGCCATCGGCACGGAAGGCCCGCTCGCCTGGATCGCGACGCTCTCGGTCGCGGCCTATGTGGGCTTTTTCGCCATCGGCCTCGGGCCGGTGTTCTGGCTGCTGATCTCGGAGATCTTCCCGCTCGCCGTCCGCGGCCGCGCCATGGGCGTCGCGAC
This sequence comes from Methylopila musalis, assembly GCF_042679725.1. Lineage (NCBI taxonomy): Bacteria > Pseudomonadati > Pseudomonadota > Alphaproteobacteria > Hyphomicrobiales > Methylopilaceae > Methylopila > Methylopila musalis. The sequence continues at coordinate 11,935 of NZ_JBHTMX010000021.1, read as the reverse complement.
GGTGGCGAACTGGGGCTCCAACCTGATCGTCAGCCAGGTGTTCCTGATGCTGATCGCGGGCGTCGGCTCCGCCGCCACCTTCGGCCTGTTCGCGGTCATGACGGTGGCGGCGCTCGCCTTCACCTTCGCGCTGGTGCCCGAGACCAAGGGCCGGACGCTGGAGGAGATCGAGGCCTCGTTCGCCGAAGGCGGCGCGGCGCGCTGAACGCCGCTCCCCGGTAAAAGCGCCGGCCGGGCCTCCGCAACCGCCTGAAAGGTTGTAGGGTCCGGCCGTATCCTCTCGTCCGAAAGCACCGCATTGGCCCGTCGCATCCCGTCGAAGAAAGCCGCCGCCCCGACCTCCCGGGCGCCCCTGCCGCGCGGATTGCCCTCGCGCGAGGAGCTGGTGGCCTTCATCGCCGCGCAGGGCGGCAAGACCGGCAAGCGCGAGATCGCCCGCGCCTTCCACATCACCGGGCCCCAACGCATCGAACTGAAGCTGCTGCTGGCCGACCTCGAGGCCGATGGCGTGGTGAGCCGCCGGGGCCGCACGCTCGGCCGCGCCGGGCACCTGCCCTCGGTGGTGCTCGCCGACGTCACCGGCCGCGACGAGGACGGCGAGCTGATCGCCCGCCCCGCCGACTGGGACGAGGAGGAGAGCGGCCCCGCGCCCCGCATTCTGGTGCAGGTCTCGTCCCGCGGCCGCGCGCCGGGGCTGGCGCCGGGCGTCGGCGACCGCATCCTCACCCGCGTGGAGCCGCTGGAGGAGGTGGAGCCCAACGGACCGACCCACCAGGGCCGCGTCGTGAAGATCCTGTCCAAGCCGCAGTCGCGCGTCCTCGGCCTGTTCCGCGCCCTGACGGACGGCTCCGGCCGGCTCGTGCCGGTCGACAAGAAGAACATGGGCAAGGAGCTCACGATCGCCGCCGACGCCACCGAGGGCGCGCAGGACGGCGACCTGATCGCCGCCGACATCGTCAAGCAGGGCCGCTACGGCCTGCCGCAGGCGCGGGTGCGGGAGCGGCTGGGATCGCTGAAGAGCGAGAAGGCGGTCAGCCTGATCGCCATCCACGCCCACGCCATCCCGCATGTGTTCTCCCGCGAGGCGCTGGCGGAGGCGGAGGCCGCGCGGCCGGCCGCCATGGCGGGGCGCGAGGACTGGCGCCGCCTGCCGCTCGTCACCATCGACCCGGTGGACGCCAAAGACCACGACGACGCCGTCCACGCCGAGCCGGACCCCGACCCGTCCAACGCCGGCGGCCACATCCTCACCGTCGCGATCGCCGACGTGGCGTCCTACGTGCGGCCGGGCTCCGCGCTGGACCGCACGGCGCTCGATCGGGGCAACTCGGTCTATTTCCCGGATCGCGTCGTGCCGATGCTGCCCGAGCGCATCTCAAACGACCTCTGCTCGCTCCGGGAGAAGGAGAACCGCCCCGCGCTCGCCGCGCGCATGTGGATCTCGAAGGACGGCCGCAAGCTGCGCCACTCGTTCCACCGGGTGATGATGAAGTCGGCGGCCAAGCTCTCCTACCAGCAGGCTCAGGCCGCCATCGACGGCGCGCCGGACGAGGCGACCGAGCCGCTGCTCGACGTGGTTCTGCGCCCGCTCTGGGCGGCCTACGCCTCGCTGAAGACCGCCCGCGACGCCCGCGGCCCGCTCGATCTCGACATCCCCGAGCGTAAGCTTGTCCTGAAGCCGGACGGCGCGCTCGACCGTGTGACGACGCCGGTGCGGCTCGACGCGCACCGGCTGATCGAGGAGTTCATGATCCTCGCCAACGTCGCGGCCGCCGAGACTCTGGAGCAGAAGCGCACGCCGCTGATCTACCGGGTGCACGACGCGCCCTCGCTCGAAAAGCTGGAGGCGCTGCGGGAGCTGCTGGTCACGCTCGACATCGAGTTTCCGAAGTCGGGCAACCTGCGTCCGGCGCAGTTCAACCGCATCCTCGCCCGCGTGGACGGCCAGGACAGCGCCCAGCTTGTGAACGAGGTGGTGCTGCGAACTCAGGCGCAGGCCGAATACGCCGCCGAGAACTACGGCCATTTCGGCCTGAACCTGCGCCGCTACGCCCATTTCACCTCGCCCATCCGGCGCTACGCCGACCTGATCGTGCATCGGGCGCTGGTGCGGGCGCTGGAATTCGGCAAAGACGGCCTGCCGGACGCGACCACGCCCGAGCAGCTCGGCGAGATCGGGGCCCGCATCTCCGCCGCCGAGCGCCGCGCCATGGCGGCGGAGCGCGAGACCGTGGACCGGCTGATCGCCCATTTCCTCGCCGATCAGGTGGGCGCGACCTTCACGGGCCGCATCGCCGGCGTCACCCGCTCCGGCCTGTTCGTGAAGCTCGAAGGCACCGGCGCGGACGGCTTCGTGCCGATCAGCTCGCTTGGAAACGACTATTTCGTCCATGACGAGGCCGCCCGCGCGCTCACCGGCAGCGCGACCGGCGAGAGCTTCCGCCTCGGCGACACCGTGGAGGTGCGGCTGGTGGAGGCCGCGCCCGTCGCCGGCGCGCTGCGGTTCGAGATGCTGTCCGAGGGGCGGCAGGCCCGGCCCGTCGGGCGGGGCAAGCGCGGCTTGCGCCGGGCGTCTGCGACCGCGTCACGCTCGAAAAGCGACGGCAAAACGCCTAAAGCCAAGGGAGCCGGGCCGAGATCCGGAGCGAAACCGACCACATCGGGCAAGGGACGCCGCTCATGACCGCCCATTTCCACGCCGAAGCCCCCGAGGCGCCGCTGGCCGCACGCTCGGTGCCCGACGCCATGAAGCGGGGCCTGATGCTGCGCTGCCCCGCCTGCGGCGAGGGCAAGCTGTTCAACGCCTATCTGAAGGTCACGCCGGCCTGCGCGGCCTGCGGCGAGGAACTGCATCACCAGCGCGCCGACGACGCCCCGCCTTACGTGGTCATCTCCATCGTCGCCCACATCGTGGTGGCGGCGCTTATGGCGGTGGAGCTGTCCTACAAGCCAGAGATCTGGGTCCATCTCGTGATGTGGATCCCGCTCACCATCGTCCTGTCGCTGGCGCTGCTGCCGCCGGTGAAGGGCGCGCTGGTGGGGCTGCAATGGGCGCTGCGCATGCACGGCTTCGGCGGCTCCACCGACGAGAACCACCTCGCCGGCGCCAATCCGAACGGGCCGGCCCGGCCGTGAGCGCGGGCGAGGAGCAGGGCGTCGTTCCGCCGGCGGCCCCGAAGGCGGCGGCCGAGCGGCTGACCCCAAAGGACGCCGCCACCATCATCCTGGTGGACCGCGAGGCGGCCGAGCCTAAGCTGCTGATGGGCAAGCGCCATGAGGGCGTGCGCTTCATGCCGGGCAAATACGTCTTCCCCGGCGGCCGCGTGGAGCCGGACGATGGCCGCGTGAACATCGCCGGCGCCTATTCCCCCCATGTGGAGCGGCGGCTGCAGGAGCAGGTGCGCCGCCCTTCCATCTCCCGCGCCCGGGCCTACGGCCTCGCGGCGCTGCGCGAGCTGGCGGAGGAAACCGGCCTCCTGATCGGAGAGCGTGAGACCGGCGCCTTCGTCGCCCGCACCGACGCCTGGGCGCCCTTCGCGGAGGCCGACGTGTTCCCTTCGCTGGAGGGGCTGCACTTCGTCGCCCGCGCCATCACGCCGCCCGGCCGGCCGAAGCGCTTCGACACCCGCTTTTTCGCCGCCGACGCCGCCCTTATCTCCCACCGCGTCGAGGGCGTGGTGACGCCGGACGCGGAGCTGGTGGATCTGGTGTGGGTGTCGTTCGAGGAGGCGGGCGAGCTGGACCTGCCGCCGATCACCCGCATCATCCTGAACGACCTGCGGCGCCGCATCGACGACGGGCTGGAGCGGGACGTGGCCGTGCCCTACTACCGCAAAGGCTCGCAAGGCCCCGCCGATCTGATCTGATGATCCTGCCATCGGGTTTTGAGGGTGGCGCGTGAACGCGCGGCGTGCTCAATCCCGGCGGCCATGACCGCCGATTGCCTGAACCCGTCCGACACCCTCACCCGCCGCGAGCGCGTCACGGGGCTCGCCATCGCCATCGCCTGCGTCACGCTGGTGGGCGTGGGCTTAAGCCTGTCGATCCCCCTGCTCGCCTTCGCCATGGACGCCCGCGGCGCGAGCGGCCTGCTGATCGGCCTGAACGCGGCCATGGGCGGCGTGGCGACGGTGGTGGTCGCGCCGTTCATCCCGCGGGTCGCGGCCTCCATCGGGGTGCGGCCCACGCTGTTCGTGGCGCTGGCGCTCGGGGCCGCCACCATCCTCAGCTTCCACTTCGTCGCGCCGCTCTGGGCGTGGTTCCCGCTGCGCTTCGGCTTCGGCGTCTCGCTCGCCATCCTGTTCGTGCTGTCGGAGTTCTGGATCAACGCGCTGGCGCCGCAGGCCTCCCGCGGGCTGGTGATGGGCGTCTACGCCACGGCGCTGTCGGTCGGGCTCGGCGCCGGGCCGCTGATTCTGGCGGGCATCGGGCAGGACGGGCTGCTGCCCTACGCCATCTGCGCGGGCCTGTTCGTGGCGGCGAGCGCGCCGCTGATGCTGGCGGGCGACGGCGCGCCGCCGCTGGAGAAGCCGGCGCCCGGACGCGGCGTGCTGTTCTTCCTGCTACTGGCGCCGGTCGCGACCCTGTCCGGCTTCACCTTCGGCGCAGTGGAGACCGGCGCCTTCGCCTTCCTGCCGCTCTACGGCGTCTCGCTCGGCTTCGCGCCCGCGGCCGCCGCCCTGCTGGTGACGGCGATGGAGGTGGGCAACGTGGCGCTGCAGATCCCCCTCGGCCTGATCAGCGACCGCATGGACCGCCGCCTGCTGCTGCTGATCATCGGCGTGGTCGGCCTCGTGGGCGCGATCGCGCTGCCGCTGCTCGGCGGCTCGTGGTGGCTCTATGTGGGCGTCGCGGTCTGGGGCGGCGTCATCTGCGGTCTCTACACCGTGGCGCTCGCCCATCTCGGCGCGCGATTCTCGGGCGTGGACCTCGCCACCGCCAACGCGGCGTTCGTCATCATGTATTCGATCGGCCTCACCGCAGGCCCGCCCATGCTCGGCCTTGGCTTCGACCTGTGGACGCCTTATGGCGTGCCGGTCGCCATGGCGATTCTGCTGGCGATCTTCACGGCCGTCGCCGCGCTTCGCCTGCGCGCCCCGGCCTGAAGACTTGACAGTTCAAGCGCGTTGAGTAGGTTGCGCGCTCTCATTCCAACGCTGGCGTCTCGCGCGCCTGCCCGCTCGAGGTGAACGCCATGGCGAAAGCCGCCAACATCAAGATCAAGCTGCTGAGCACGGCCGACACCGGCTTTTTCTACGTGACCAGCAAGAACTCCCGCACCAAGACCGAGAAGATGGTGCTGAAGAAGTACGACCCGGTCGCCAAGAAGCATGTCGACTTCAAGGAAACCAAGATCAAGTGATCTTGCGCTCTTTGGACTGAACGATGAGGCGCCCCCCGAGGGCGCCTTTTTCGTGTTCGGGCGCCGTCGTCACAGCCCGGCGCGGACGTCCTCCAGCCGTTGGCGCTGGCGGCCTGTGGAATCGAAATTGTCCGGGGCGAGCCACGCGTCGAAGGCGGCGGAGATCCGGGGCCAGTCATCGCCGGTCATGGCGAACCAGGCGGTGTCGCGGCTGCGGCCCTTGACGATCATGTGGCGGGCGAACACGCCCTCGAAGCGGAAGCCCAGCCGAAGCGCCGCGGCGCGGGACGGCGCGTTGAGCGCGTCGCATTTCCATTCGTAGCGACGGTAGCCCAGCGTCTCGAACGCGTGGCGGGCCATCAGCGCCATGGCCTCGGTCCCCGCCCGGCGCCGCTGCAGCGCGGGCGCGAACAGGATCGCCCCCACCTCCACCGTCCGGTGCGCCGGCTCCGCCCGCATGTAACAGGCGCGCCCGAGCGCCCGCCCCGTCGCCGCGTCGCGGATGGCGAAAGTCGCAAGCTTCGGATTGCCGACGGCGGCCTCCAGATCGGCCCTGAGCTCCGCCTCGGTCGCGAACGGTCCGGTGACGAGATAGGCGAACAGGCGCGCGTTCTCGGGGCCTGAGACCAGCGGAAACAGCTCCGCCGCGTCGCGCGCCGGATCGAGAGGCCCGAGCGTGACCTCCGCGCCGCGCAGCGTCACCGCCACAGGCTCCGCCGCCCGATGGGTCGCGACCTCGGGCCCGAGCGGCGGAGCATCCCCGCCTGCCGTCTGATGATGGACGTCCATTTGGCCTCGCGTCGTTTGCGCCGGGCCATGACGAACCGTCCGAACGGCGTTGTCCACCCGCCCGTTGTGCCGCGCACCCGTCATGCCCGCGCCTTCGCGTGGGCATCCACGACTTCCCACCGGACGACGGCGTGAACGCCAAAGTCGTGGATGCCCGAGACAAGCTCGGGCATGACGGGCGAGTGGCATGACGAGAGGGTGGCGTTGGGGGGCGACGGTCTCCGCCCCTCAGACGACGTCCCCCACAAATCCTTGCGCCGGCGGCGGGTTCGGGACAACGTCTCGGCCGAAGAGCGACAAACGCCGAACTGTGAGGACACGCCGTGAACGACAACCAGACCAACGCGCCCGCCGGCTGGCGGCTTTCGGCTCCGATCGTGAACCTGAAGGGCGACCGCCGCACCCCCGGCGTGTGGGCGGCGGCGATCGCGGATCGGGACAGCGCCCGCAAGGCGATCCCCTATGGCCGGGCGGTGCCGAACGCGCCGCTCGCGCCGCTGTCGGCGGACGAGGTGGCGGCGCTCGGCCTTGCGCCGGGCGAAGTGCGCCAGATCGCCTGACACGCGCGCCGTTTATGCTGCGGAGCGGCGCTGGCCGGCGTGGCGGCCTTCCGCAAACTCCTCGACGATCTTGGCGTTGAACGCGTCAAGGTCGTCGGGAGTGCGGCTGGTGACGAGGCCCTGATCGGTCACGACCGGCTCGTCGCTCACCTCAGCGCCCGCGTTGGCGAGATCGATCTGGATGGCCGCGTAGCCGGTCATCTTGCGGCCCTTCACGACGCCTGCGCTGATCAGCACCTGCGGCCCATGGCAGATGGCGGCGACAGGCTTGCCCGCCTCGAAGAAGCCGCGCACGAAGGTGAGCGCCGTCTCGTTCGTCCGCAGCGCATCGGGATTGAACAGACCGCCGGGGATCAGCAGCGCGTCGAAGGCGGAAGCCTCGGCGCCGTCGAGGCTGGCGTCGACCGCGACGCTCTCACCGGGTTTGTCGTGCTCGAAACCCTGAACCGAGCCCGTTTTCGGGCTTACGATGGTGACGTTGGCCCCGGCCTGCTTCAGCGCTGCGACCGGGGACGTCAGTTCGGACTGCTCAAAGCCGTCGGTGACGAGAACGGCGATCTTGCAGCCGTCGAGACGGTTGGACATGGGGGCATCTCCTGATGTTCGTGTCGCCGGTCCCTACGATCGGGACCGGCCGTCCCTGTCCAACACCTCGCGAGAATGATCGTTCCACCAATTGTTTGCCGGGAATTTAGGAACCAAAATCTCAGCATCCCAATTGGTGCCGGCAATGATTCAGCCGTCCCGGCCCTGATCCCGCTGGGATCCGGGAAACTCGCCGAGATTGTCGAGAAGCGACGCTTCCTCCACCGGCTGGCCGCGCTCGGCCGGGGTGATCACGCCGTCGGCGAGCGGGTTCGGTTCAAGGCCCGCTTCCGGGTTCGACTCCATGGCCGCCAGCTCCTTGGCGCGTTCCAGATAGTCGTCCTCGCGGCCGGGCGGCGAGCCGGCGGCCTCCCACAGCGCGCGGGCGCGTTCGCGCAGACGGGGCGTGACGGGGGTCTCGGACATGGAGCGTTCTCCTTGCGACAGAAAAGGCCCGGCTGGGGGTGTCGCCGGGCCTCGTTCAGATGTGCGCCGTCGCGGCGCGTTCGGCCTTGACGTCGATCAGCGGCGGTAGGGCCGTCCGGCCGGGGCCGCACGACGGCCGGCGAACCGCTTCGCGATCCACGCCAGAAACAGGGCCTTCAAAACACGCTTCAGCATCAGGCTCTCCGGTCAGTGTGTGAAACCGGAGAGCCAACGCGGCGGCGCCCATTTCCGTTCCGGGCGCAGCCTTGGCGTCAGGCCGCCTCGACGCCGCCCTGCTTGGCCTGGGCCGCGGTCGCCTCCAGATGCGCGACCAGCGCGTCGTCGAGCTTCAGCTTGGCGGCCAGCGCCTGCAGGAAGTAGCGCTCGGCCGAAGTGTCCGGGTCGATGGTGAGGCGCGCGGCGAGCCAGACCTCGGAGGCGAGCTGCGGCCCCTGCGCCTCGGCGGCGATGGAGTCCAGATCGTCCGCCTGGCCGAGATGCTCCAGCAGGAAGCTCTCCTCGTCCTGCCCGGCGCCCGCGGCGCGCAGCGCCTCGCGGATCTTGCCCACTTCCTCGCGGTCGATCTTGCCGTCGGCCCGCGCCGCCGCGATCATCGCCCGCACCAGCAGCAGGCCGAGCTTCTGCTCGTCGGCGTCGGTCGAAGGCGAGAACGGGCTCTGCGCCGGCGGCGGCGTCACCTGCACCGGGCCGCTCGCCTGGGGCTGGGGCTGGTGATGCTCCACCTGCGGATAGGGATAGGGCGCGCCGGGCTGGGGCGCCTGCTTGGCCTGATAGTTCTGCCACGCCTTGTAGGCGAGGCCGCCGAGGATCGCGAGGCCGCCGAGCTTCAGGGCGCCGCCGCCGAGCTTGGCGCCCTGCTTCTTCAGGCCCTTGTTGCCGAGCAGCACCGAGGCCAGCGTGCCCGCGAGCGCGCCGCCCGCCACGCCGCCGAGATTGCCGCGCGCAAGCCCCTCCACCTGCTTCAGGATGTCGGACGCGCCGCCGCCGGAGGACCCCGCCGGGCCTCGCGGAGCCAGCGGCCCGCCGTCCGTGCGCGACAGCGCGCCGCCCGAACCGAGGAACTGGTCGAGAATCTTCTTGGCGTCGAGCATGGACGAAACCTCCGGTCGTGGTTGGCCGGGACCGCTCGAACGGCCCGCGGCGACGGGGCGCTCATCCGCGCGCCCGGCCGGTCGGAGGTAGGGTCGCGTGAGGCCCGTCGCAAGCGGGCCTTGGCGGATCAGCGCGCCTTCAGCGCGGCGGCCTCGCGGGCCAGCGCCTCGATCCCGGCCCAGTCGCCGCGCTCGATCAGCTCCGCCGGCGCGACCCAGGAGCCGCCGACCGCGACCACGTTCTTTAGCTTGAGATAGGCCGGCGCGTTGGCGAGCGAGACGCCGCCCGTCGGCACGAAATGGACGTTCGGCAGCGGGGCGACGAGGGATTTCAGATACTCCGGTCCACCGGCCGGCCCTGCAGGGAAGAACTTGGCGAAGGTGGCGCCCTTCTCCCAGAGCTTCATGGCCTCGGTGACGGTGGCGACGCCCGGCATGAACGGCACCGGCGCCTCGCTGCCCGAGGCGATCAGGCGCGGGCTGGAGCCCGGGCTGATCAGGAAGGACGCGCCGGAGCGCACGGCCTTCTCCACATGCTCCGGCTCGAGCACGGTGCCCGCGCCGACCGTGACGCCCTCGACCTCGTTCACGATGGCCTGAAGCGCCTCGAGCGCCTGCGGCGTGCGCAGCGTCACCTCGAGCACGGTCAGCCCGCCGTCCCGAAGGGCCTTGCTGGTCGCGACCGCGCTTTTGGCGTCGTCGAAGGTGAGCACGGGAATGACGGGGGTCTGCGCGAGGATTGCCGCGAGGCGTTCGGTCTTGGCGAGCGTGAACGACATGGAGGCTCCGAGCTGATATTAGTAAAAGAACGAATGCTGCATCGCGCTCCGGGACCGGCGCGTCAAGCGCCGGCCGGTCCGGGCGTCCCCACGCCGGCCGGCAGTCTCGCGCGGTTCGCGCCGTCGCGCTATGGTGAAACAACCTCCCGCAGGGCCAAGACACGCCGATGACGCGGCATTTCGATCTCGACGCGCTGGCGACGCTTGTGGCGGTGGCCGACACCGGCGGCTTCACGGCCGCGGCCCAGCGGCTCGGGCGCACCCAATCCGCCGTCAGCGCCAAGATCGCGGCGCTCGAAACCGATCTGGGCCACCGGCTGATGGAGCGCGGGCGCGGCGGCGCCACCCCGACCGAGGTGGGCTCGGCCCTGCTCGGCTACGCCCGCCGCCTGCTGCAGATCGAGGACGAGGCCCGGCTCGCGCTCGGCGGCGAAAGCCTTCAGGGCCGCGTGCGGCTCGGCATTCCGGACGATTACGTGGAGCCGTTCAGCTCGCTGCTGCTCCACCCCTTCGTGACCGCCCACCCGATGGTGCAGCTTGAGGTGCGCTGCGACATCAGCGTGCGGCTGGAGCGGGAGCTCGCCCACGCCGCGATCGACGTGGCGGTGGTGACGCGCGATCCCGACCGCCCGTCCGGCGAGCTGCTGCGCTATGAGCCGCTGGTGTGGTGCGCCGCGCACGACCACCACCCGGAGCGGCTGGACCCGCTGCCGCTGGCGCTGTTCAGCGAGGGCTGCCGCTTCCGCAACGTCATCCTCAGCGGGCTGGAAAGCTCGGGCCGGGCGTGGCGCGTCGCCTACGTCTCGTCGAGCCTTCAGGGCGTGCTCTCCGCCGTCGCCGCCGGTTTCGCGGTGGCCTGCGTCGCGGAAAGCTCCATGCCCGCAGGCTGGCGGCGGCTCGGCCCCGAGGACGGACTGCCCGCTTTGCCCCCGGCCGAGATCGGCCTGATCGTGCGGCCGGACGCCGGCGTCGCCTCCCGCAGCCTCGCCTCCGCCATCCGCGGCGCCCTGTCCCGCATCGACCGCGCCGCATGAGCCGGAACGATCTGCTGATCGGCTTCGACTGGGGCGGCACCAAGATCGAGGCGATCGCGCTCGACGCCGCCGGCGCGACGCCGAGGCGCGAGCGGCTGGCGACGCCCCGCGGCGACTACGACGGCTGCCTGCGCGCTGTCGCCGGGCTGGTGGCGCGGTTCGAGAGCGCGACCGGGAGGCGGGGCTCGGTCGGCTTCGGCGTGCCGGGCTCGCCCTCCCCCCGCACCGGGCTGATGCGCAACGCCAACTCCACATGGATGAACGGCCGGCCGCTGCAGCGCGATCTCGAACAGGCGCTCGGGCGCGAGGTCAGGATCGAGAACGACGCCAACTGCTTCGCGGTGTCGGAGGCGGTGGACGGCGCCGCGGCGGGCGCAGGGCTCGCCTTCGCGGTCATCCTCGGCACCGGCTGCGGCGCCGGGATCGCCATCGACGCGCGCCCGTGGCGCGGGCGAAACGGCGTCGCCGGCGAGTTCGGGCACACGCCCCTGCCCTGGAGCGACGGCCCCGGCGAACTCCCCCCGCCCGAATGCTGGTGCGGACGGCGCGGCTGCCTGGAGACCTTCCCCTCCGGCCCCGGCTTCGCCCGCGCCCATGCGCTTGCAGCCCGCGGCCCGGCCCTGACGGCGGAGCAGATCGTCGCCGCCGCCCGCGCGGGCGAGACCGACGCCGTCCGCTCGCTCGACGCCTATGTGGATCGGCTGGGACGGGCGCTCGCCGTCGTGGTCGACATGCTGGACCCGGATGTCATCGTGCTCGGCGGCGGCATGTCCAACGTGGACGAACTTTACGCCCGGCTGCCCGCCGCGATCGCGCCGCATGTGTTCGGCGACGGCTTCGACACGCCGGTGCGGCGCGCAGCCCATGGGGACTCGTCCGGCGTGCGTGGAGCCGCCTGGCTGTGGAAGGGCTGAGGCGGCGCGACGGTCGTCAGTGCGACAGCAGCCGCGCCACGTCGACCAAGTTCACCACCAGCCACACGCCCGCGCCCCAGGAGGCGACCATGCCGGCCGGGACGCTGTAGTCTCGCCAGTCCCGAAAACGATCGAATCGGTGAGAGCGCTCGGTCATGTCCCGTCCCCCGTCGTCCGCGCTTTGGATGTGCATGGAACGCCACCCTGCCGTCACGGTTCCGTCGCCGCGTCGCCCTTTTTCACGAAAGATCCGCCGCCGTGTCGTCTGAGCGTTCCGCCCTGTTTCTCGGCGTCGATGGCGGCGGCACCCGCTGCCGCGCGCGCCTCGCCGACGCCGGCGGCCGCGTGCTGGGCGAGGGCCTGTCCGGCCCCGC
>NZ_JBHTMX010000020.1:0-30178 GCF_042679725.1 Methylopila musalis | reverse complement strand
GCCGATTCAGATCGGCGGCATGGCGCTGGCGGCGGCGCTGGTCGCGGCCGTGTTCGCGCCCGGCCTGATCGCGGATTTCGGAGCCGACATGGTGACCGGCCGAGGCGAGACCGCCGAGCGCCGGCTGCCGGACGGCTCCACGGTGCGCGTCGCCGCCGACACCGCCCTCGACATCGACTTCACCGCGGGCGCCCGAACGGTGGCGGTGCGGCGGGGCGAGGCCTTCTTCGACGTGATCCCCGATCCCGACCGGCCGTTCCTGGTGGACGGCGGCGCGGCCCGCGTGCGGGTGACCGGCACCGCCTTCAACGTGGAGCGGTCGGAGGCGGAAGCCAGCGTCGTGGTGGCGCGCGGGTCCGTCGAGGTGAGCCTGCCCGACGGCTCGGCGACTGAGACGCTGACGCCCGGCGAGAAGGTGCGCGCGCAAGGCGGCGGGCTCGGCCCGGCCGAGACGGTCGATCTCGACATGGAGCTCGGCTGGATGTCCGGCCGGATCGCCTTCAACCAGCAGCCGCTGGGCGAGGTGGTGGCCGCGCTGCAGCGCCAGACCGACGCCCGCATCGCCCTGCGCGGCGGCCTGTCGGACCGGCTGGTCTCGGGCTCGTTCCCGCTGAACGACGTGGACGCCAATCTCGACGCCCTCGCCGCCGCCACCGGCGCCCGCGTGCTCCACGTCACGCCCTGGCTGCGCGTGGTGTACTGACCTCCCGTCCGAACTTTTTTCGTGCCCGCCGGTTCGCCCCGCGCCGCGCCGCTCGTTCCTGACCATGACGGCCTCGGTAAGCGGGCCGGTGGACAGTGTGCGTCAGGGCGTGGAATGCGGAACAGGACGGTGAACACGGCGGCGGGATGGCGCTTCGGGGCGCGGCTGACGGCGTCGGTCGCCTTCGGCGCCCTGAGCCTCGCAGCCGCCGGCGCCGCATGGGCCCAGTCCGCGCAGGAGACGCACCGCTTCGCGATTCCCTCGAAGCCGCTCGCCGCCGCCATCGCTGAGATCGGCGCGGTCAGCGGCTGGCGCGTGGCCTACACGGCGCCCCTGCCCGCCGGCGCCCGCAGCCCCGCGCTTCAGGGCGTCTACACCGTGCCGCAGGCGCTGTCGCTCGCCCTTGCCGGAACCGACCTTCAGGGCCGGGTGACGGGCGAGCGCTCCATCACGCTGACGGCGCCCTCCGCATCCTCCGCCGGCACGACCGGAGCCCTCGGCGAGGCCGAACCCGGCGCCGAGGCGCTGGAGCCGATCGAGGTGACGGCCGGCTGGGGCGACGGGCGGGTGAGCGGCCCCGGCTGGCAGGGCGCCCCCGACCGCATCTACGAGACCCCGTCGAGCACGGCCTATGTGGGCCGCGCCGCCATGGACGAGCGCGGCGGCGCCCGCAACGCCGCCGACATGCTGCGCGGCGTCTCCGGCGTGAACGCGGTGGTCGATCGCCAAAACCCCGGCGTCAACGTCAACATCCGTGGCCTGCAGGATCAGGGCCGGGTCAACATGACGATCGACGGCGCCCGGCAGAATTTCCAGCAGGCGGGGCACGGATCGACCGCGTTCGCCTTTGTTGATCCCGAGTTGCTCTCCGCCGTCGAGGTGGAGAAGGGCCCGACCTCCACCGCCGGCGGCGCGGGCGTCATCGGCGGCGTGGTGACGTTCCGCACGCTGGACGCCGCCGACCTCATCGTCGGCGACAAGGATTACGGCGTCCGCCTGAACGGCACGACCGGGACGAACGCGTTCGATTTCAACGGCTCCGCCGCGTTCGGCGCCAAAGTGGGCGAAGGCGCGGAGGTGGTCGCCGCGGTCGGTCGCAAGAAGCTCGGGGAGTACGACGCCGGCCGCAAGGGCCGCGCCCTCACCCCGAAAAGCGCCTCCGACACGCAGCCGATCAGCGACTACGTCACCCAGGACCAGTGGTCGTGGTTGACGAAAGTGACCCTGCCGTTGACGGACGATCAGAAGCTGACGCTCAGCTATATCGGAATGAAAACGGACTTCACCACAGGTTCGGGACAGTATATCGACACCAACGACATAACGAACCACACCGCGACCGCAGATTACCGCTGGACGCCCGGCGGCCCGTGGATCGACCTCAACGCCAAAGCGTATTTCACGAGAACCGAGAACAGCCAGTTCCGGCCGCGAGAAACGGCGGAGAAAACTGTCGATGTGGACTACGCCATCAACACCTTCGGCGGCTCTCTGCAAAATGTGTCACGCTTTGACACCGCAGGTCTTGCGTTTGCCGCCACGTACGGCGTCGAATACTTCTTTGACAAGACCGATACGGTCGCGACCGCCGGTGCTCCGCGCTCTCTGACAAACGCCGAATTCGCAGGTCCCACCCCCGCCGGCGAACGGGGCGTGGGCGGCGGATTCGCGCAACTCGAAGTCAAACGCGGCGACTGGCTCCAGATCATCGGCGGTCTTCGCTACGACCGCTATGATCTCAAGGGCGACAGCGATGTCGTTTATGGTCGAGACACAATCGTTCCAGTTCACATCGATCGCGGCGAAGGCCGGGTGTCTCCCACCGCCACGGTCGCCGTGACGCCCGTGAAAGGCTTGCAAATCTATGGGTCCTACGAGCAGGGCTTCCGTCCGCCGAACCTGATGGAGACGCTGCTCGGCGGCCAGCACATTGACAGCGTTTTCCTGTTTGCGCCCAACGCTCATCTTAAGCCGGAGGTCGCGGAGACCTATGAAGCGGGCGTAAATCTGTCGCTCAACGATGTGCTGCGCGACGGCGACGCTTTACGTGGAAAGGCGTCGATCTATTCGACGGAGGTCGACAATTTCATCACCCAGGCGATCGGTTTCTATGGGGACCGCTACCGGGTCATGAACGTCAATCTCTCCCAAACCACCAAGCTCAAGGGCCTCGATTTCGAGGCCAGTTACGACGCCGGCTCGTTCTATCTGGGCGGCGCGGCGTCGCTGATCGACGGAAAATACATCAACGATTACAAGGATGCGCCGCCGTTCGAGAACAGGCTGTGGGCGCTCTATCTCGCGCCGAAGCGGAAGGTGACGCTGGACGGCGGCGTGCGGCTGTTCGACCGCAGCCTCACCGTCGGCGCGAGTCTCACACATGTGAAGCCGGACCAGATTCAGGGCGCCGCCAACCAGTCCTCGGCGATCTACCGACAGTACAATATCGTGGATGTCTACGCATCCTACAATATAAACGAGAATTTCACCGTTCGCGCCTCCGTCGAGAACCTGATGGACCGCGCCTATGTCGACGCCATGGCGTCGCAGCTCACCGCCTCCCCGGGACGCACCGCGACGCTCGGCGTCTCGGCCCGGTTCTGAAGACGATCCAAGGCCCTTTTTATAAAGCCTCGCGCTGACGAGGCGCAGCAGGAGACCGACCCATGGCCATCACCATCAAGCTGAACACCGCCTCCGGCGTGAACTTCGCCTCCTACCTCGCCGATTTCGACGCGAACTTTGTGCGGAACGGCCGCGGTTTCTTCAGCGACAACCCGTTTGATCTGTCCGGCGACGAATACGCCATCTCCTCCAGCGACGACACCTCGCTGCCGATCGCGGACGGCAAGGCGTTCATCGTGGAGTCCGGTCCTGACGGGGACTTCAGCTACAACATGAGCAGCCACACGCTGGACGGCACTCTGGACGCCGTCGAATTCGGCACGGGCCTGACCTATTCGTCCGCCACCGACAACTTCACCACATCTTCCGACGTGCGCATCTCCGGACTTGATCTTGAGGGTTCCGGCGCCGGCAACGAGGTGTTTTCCTTCATCAACGAGCTGATGAACGGCGACGTCGCCACGCTCAAGTCTCTCATCGCCGCCGGCCCGGTTTCGGTTACAGGTTCCGCAGGATCTGACACCTTCGGCGGCGGCGCCTATGCAGATACGATCAATGGCGGCGCAGGGAACGACACGCTTGGCGGCGGCGGCGGAAACGACAAAATCTTCGGCGGTTCTGGTAACGACCGGATTTACGGCGACGCCGGCAATGATGTTCTTAGTGGCGGCAAGGGCAACGACACCATCAACGGCGGCGCGGGAAATGACGTTCTGGAAGGTAACGCCGGCAACGACATTCTGATCGGCGGCGCTGGCAACGACCGTCTGTACGGGGGAGCCGGCAATGATCGCCTGAGCGGCGGTGCCGGCAACGATACGTTTTACTTCGGCGCAGCGTCTGGCCACGACACCATTACGGACTTCGCCGCTGGCGCTGCGATCGGCGATGTGATCCAGTTCGTCGGAACATCGATCGACAGCTTCGCAGATGTTCTCGCCGCCACCAACGACGTCGGCGGCAACGCCGTCATCACCATCAACGCGAACACCTCGATCACGCTTCTCGGCGTGACGGAAGCCTCGCTGCATGCGAACGATTTCCTGTTCGCGTGATTGAAGCTTAGTCGGCAATTCTGACCGACGATCAGATCGCCATCCGCCGCCGACGCCCTCTCGCGCCGGCGGCGCCTCCGTGTCCAGAACGAAGAGAACGCCCAATGGCCGATGACGCCGCCCTGCTCGATCGCCCCACCGAGACCCGCGTGCAGGCGCTTCGCCGCGCCACCCACGAGGCCCACGAGGCGCTCGACGGCCGCATCATGTCCGCCCGCCCCTTCGCCAGCCGCGAGGCTTACGCCCGCTTTCTGACGGTGCAGCGCGCGTTCCACGCCGACATCAATCGGCTCTACGCCGATCCCGCCCTTCAGGCGCTCATCCCGGACCTCGCCCAGCGCCCTCGCCTCGCCGAAGTGGAGCAGGACCTGAAGGACGTCGGGGCCGCGCCGTTCGACCTTCCGGCCGCGCAGGAGACGCCGGGAGACCTGCCGTCGTCGCTGGGCTGGCTCTATGTGGCCGAAGGCTCAAGCCTCGGCGCGGCTTTTCTGCTGAAGGAAGCCGCGAAACTCGGTCTGAGTGAGGAGTTCGGCGCCCGCCATCTCGCTGGCGCGCCGGAAGGCCGTGGGCTGCACTGGAAGCGCTTCACCCAGGCGGTGGACGCCATCGAACTCACGCCGGAGGAGGACGCCCGCGCCGTCGCCGGCGCCGAAGCTGCGTTTCGCCGCGTCCGGGCGCTGGTGGAAGCCGCCTTCGCCTGACGGCGGTCAGGCCACCTGGACGAAACCGGCGAGATCCGGCGCGTCGTCGAGACGCGCCGCGAGCCGTTTACGGCTGAGACGGGCCAGTTCGCCCGGCAGGCGGCCGAGCTCGTGGTCGTAGGCGACCAACGTTAGCCGACGTGAGAACTCGGGTCCCGGCAGCGCCGACACCGCGAAACTGCCCGCCGGCGCGTTCGCCTCGATCACGCACAGCGGCGTGACGATGGCGAAGCGCCCCCCTTCCGCGACCGCCGCGATCAGCCCCTGCGGCGTGTCGAAGGAGAGCCGCCTACGCGGCTCCACCCCGATCCGGCGCAGGTGTCGCTCGATCTCGACCCCCGTGGACGAGCGGGCGCTGAAGCGCACAAACTCCAGTCGACCAGCCAAGACCTTCAGCGCGGCGACATCGGGCACGGGGCCTGCGTCCGGCGGCGTCATCAACACATAGGCTTCGCTCACCACCGGCCACCGCTCGAGTCCGCCGATCTCGCCGAGATCGTCGACGCCGATCATCACGTCGAGATTGCGCGACAGCAGCGCGCTGGCGTGGGAGGCGGTCAGGCCGGACAGGATCGCCGCCTCGTCGGCCCGCGCCGACAGCGCGTCGGCGAGCGCGGGACCGAGCGTGCGCGACAGCGAATCCACCAGCCCCAGCCGCACCAGCGGAAACCGCCCGCGCCCAACCTCCCTCAGCATGGGCGCGATCTGGCGCGCCTCGGAGACGAGCGCGCTCGCGCGCTGGCGGAGCAGCGCGCCGGCGGGCGTCAGACCGATCGGACGGATCGAACGGTCGAACAGCGCCGCGCCAACCCGCGACTCCAGTTCGGCCACCGCCAGCGACACCGCCGGCTGGGTCAGGCCAAGCCGGCGCGCCGCCGCCGCCATCGCGCCGGCGTCGCAGACGGCGAGAAAGATCGAGAGCTGGCGAAGATCAAAGGGGAGATCGTCGGCGCGGGGCTGCATCAGGCTACTATAAGCGCGATTTATATCTCATGCGACGGCTGCGGCTCGCATAATCCTCACGTCGGTTCCCGGACGCGGATTCTGAAAGCCCATGTCGAGCCAGCGCTACTCTCTCTTCTCCGTCCTGCGCGAGTCCTTGCGCGGGCACACAGGCTGGAAGCCCGCGTGGCGCGAGCCGGATCCCAAAGCCTCCTACGACGTGATCATCGTCGGCGGCGGCGGCCATGGCCTCGCCACCGCACATTATCTCGCCCGGGTCCACGGCGTCACCAATGTGGCGGTGATCGAGAAGGGCTGGATCGGCGGCGGCAACGTGGGCCGTAACACCACCATCGTCCGCTCGAACTACATGCTGCCCGGCAACATCCCGTTCTACGAACACGCGATGAAGCTGTGGGAGGAGCTGGAGCAGGACCTCAATTACAACGCCATGATGAGCCAGCGCGGCATCATCAACCTGTTCCATTCCGACGGCCAGCGCGACGCCTACGCCCGGCGCGGCAACGCCATGCGGCTGCACGGGGTGGACTCCGAACTGCTCGACGTGGACCAGCTCAAGCCGATCCTGCCGATGCTGGACTTCGACAACGCCCGCTTCCCCGTGAAGGGCGGCCTGCGGCAGGCGCGCGCTGGCACCGCCCGCCACGACGCCGTGGCCTGGGGCTACGCCCGCGCAGCGGACGGGCGCGGGGTGGACATCATCCAGAACTGCGAGGTGAAGGGCTTCCGCATCGAGAACGGCCAGGTCTCGGGCGTCGAGACCAGCCGCGGCTTTATCGGCGCCAAGAAAGTTGGCGTTGCGGTGGCGGGCAACTCGTCCCGCGTCGCGGCCATGGCTGGGATGCGCCTGCCGATCGAGAGCCATGTGCTGCAGGCTTTCGTGTCGGAGGGCGTAAAGCCGTTCATCGACACAGTCTGTACCTTCGGCGCCGGCCATTTCTATATTTCCCAGTCCGACAAGGGCGGTCTGGTCTTCGGCGGCGACATCGACGGCTACAACTCCTACGCCCAACGCGGCAACCTGCCGACCATCGAGGACGTGTGCGAGGGCGGCATGGCGCTGATGCCGTCGATCTGCCGGGTCAAGCTCCTGCGCCACTGGGGCGGCATCATGGACATGTCCATGGACGGCTCCCCCATCATCGACCGCACGCCGGTGGACGGCCTCTTCCTCAACGCCGGCTGGTGCTACGGCGGCTTCAAGGCCACCCCGGCCTCGGGCTGGTGCTTCGCCCATCTGATCGCCACCGGCGAGCCCCATCCGGTGGCCGCGGCCTACCGGCTGGACCGGTTCGCGACCGGCCGTCTCATCGATGAAAAGGGCGTCGGCGCCCAGCCCAACCTGCACTGAAGGCGGACACCCCATGCGCATCGCCTGCCCCTATTGCGGCCTCCGCGGCGTTGACGAGTTCTCCTATCTCGGCGACGCGACCCTGAAGCGCCCGGACCCGGCCGCCGCGAACGCCGACGTCGCGTTCCACGACTACGTCTACCTGCGCGACAACCCCGCCGGCCCGCACCGCGAGCTGTGGCAGCACGCCAGCGGCTGCCAGTCCTGGCTGGTGGTGACGCGCGACACCCGCACCCATGAGATTCTCGCGGTCGAATACGCCCGCGACGCCGCCATCGCCTCCGCCGGAGCCGAGTGATGTCCCAGTCCCATCGCCTGCCCACGGGCGGCCTCATCGACCGCGCGCGGCCGCTGACCTTCAGCTTCGACGGCCGCTCCTATTCGGGCCATCCCGGCGACACCCTCGCCTCCGCGCTGGTGGCGAACGGCGTGAAGCTCGTCGGCCGCTCGTTCAAGTATCACCGTCCCCGCGGCCTGCTCTCGGCCGGCTCCGAGGAGCCGAACGCGCTGGTGGAGCTTCGCACCGGCGCCCGGCGCGAGCCGAACGTGAAGGCGACGGTCGCTGAGCTCTATCAGGGTCTCGAGGCCAGCAGCCAGAACCGCTGGCCGTCGCTCGCCTTCGACCTGCTGTCGGTGAACCAGCTCGCGTCGCCGGTGTTCGTGGCGGGCTTCTACTACAAGACCTTCATGTGGCCGGCGGCGCTGTGGGAAAAGCTGTACGAGCCGATGATCCGTCGCGCCGCGGGCCTCGGCCGGGTGGCGGAGGCGGCCGACCCGGACACGTATGAGAAGGCGACGCTGCATTGCGACGTGCTGGTGATCGGCTCCGGTCCCGCCGGCCTCGCCGCCGCCCTCGCCGCCGGCCGCTCGGGCGCCCGCGTGGTGCTGGCGGAGGAGGATTTCGCCTTCGGCGGCCGGCTGATCGCAGAACGGCGTGAAGTGGCCGGCGTGGCCTCCGCCGCCTGGGCGGCGCAGGCGGAAGCCGAACTCGCCAGCCTGCCCGAAGTCACCCTGCTGCGGCGGACCACCGTGTTCGGGGCCTATGACGGCGGCGCCTTCGGCGCGCTGGAGCGGGTGTCGGACCATGTGGCGGTTCCCGGCCCTCACCAGCCGCGCCAGCGTCTGTGGCGCATCGTGGCGAAGCGCACTGTGCTCGCGGCCGGCGCGTTGGAGCGCCCGCTTGCGTTCGGCGGCAACGACACGCCGGGCGTGATGATGGCCGGCGCAGTGCGCACCTATCTCAACCGCTTCGGCGCTGCGCCCGGCAAGCGCGCGGTGGTTTACGCCAACAACGACGATGCTGCGCGCACGGTCTCCGATCTCGCCGCGACCGGCGCGCAGGTGGTCGCCGTCATCGACGCCCGAGGAGACGCTCCGGCGTTGGCGGAGGCGGCCCGGGCCACGGGCGCGCTGCTGGTGTCCGGTGGGTCGATCGTCCGCGTCCACGGCCGGCATGGCGTCAAGGGCTGCGAGATCGAAAGCGCCCGCGGCGGCTCCTTCAGCGTGGATTGCGACCTGATCGCGGTGTCCGGCGGCTGGAACCCGACGATCCATCTCACCAGCCATCAAGGCGGCCGGCCTGGCTGGCGGGACGATCTCGCGGCCTTCGTGCCGGGAACGCCGCCGGCGGGCATGGCGGTGGCCGGCGCGGCGGCGGGCGCATTCTCCCTGAGCGACGCTCTCGCCGCTGGCGGGCGCGCGGGCGCGGACGCAGCGGAAGTCTGCGGATTCACGGCTGCAGCCTTCGAGGCGCCTACGAGCGATGGCGAGCGCGGTCAGGTCCACGGCGCGGGCCCGTGGAAGCCCGTGTCCACCAAGGCCAAGGCCTTCGTCGATCTCCAGAACGACGTCACCGTGAAGGACGTGGAGCTCGCCGCCCGCGAGGGCTTCCGCTCCGTGGAGCATCTGAAGCGCTACACCACGCTTGGCATGGCGACCGATCAGGGCAAGACCGCCAATGTGGTCGGCCTCGCGGTGATGGCGGAGATCACCGGCCGCTCGATCCCTGACACGGGCGTGACGCTGACGCGGCCGCCGTTCTCGCCGGTCTCGATCGGCGCGCTCGGCGGCGCGCACCGGCACAAGGAGTTCCGCCCCACCCGCCTGCCGCCCTCGCACTTCTGGGCCGAGGAGCAAGGCGCCGTGTTCGTGGAGACCGGCCAGTGGATGCGCGCGGCCTATTTCCCGCGCCCCGGCGAGAAGGACTGGCTGGAGACCACCATCCGCGAGGTGGAGACGGTGCGCTCCAAGGTCGGCGTCTACGACGCCTCCACGCTCGGCAAGATCGACGTTCAGGGCAAGGACGCCGGCGCCTTCCTCGACCGGGTCTACATCAACACCTTCTCGACCATGCCGGTGGGCAAGGCCCGCTACGGCCTGATGCTGCGGGAGGACGGTCTCGCCATGGATGACGGCACCGTCGCCCGCTTCGCCGAGGACCGCTATTACGTCACCACCTCCACCGCCCATGCGGCGAGCGTGATGCGGCATCTGGAATATTGCCGGCAGCATCTATGGCCGGAGCTCGACGTGCACCTGTCGTCGATCACCGACGCCTGGGCCAAGTTCGCAATCGCCGGCCCCCGCTCCCGCGACGTGTTGACCGCGCTTGCGGACGAGGGCCACGACGTGACCGACGTCGGCCTGCCCTATCTCGGCGTGAAGGAGCTGACGGTGTGCGGCGGAACACCCGCCCGCGCGTTCCGGCTGTCCTTCTCCGGCGAGATGGCGTTCGAGCTCGCGGTTCCGGCCCGCTACGGCGACGCGCTGATCCGCGCCATTATCAAGGCTGGCGAGCCGTTCGGCATCTGTCCCTATGGCGCGGAAGCGCTCGCCGTCATGCGCATCGAGAAGGGGCATGCGGCCGCGGCCGAGCTGAACGGCCAGACCACCGCGGCCGATCTCGGGCTCGGCGGCATGATGTCCAAGAAGAAGGACTGCATCGGCGCGGTCATGAGCCGGCGCGAGGGTATCGCCGATCCGAACCGCCCGCGCCTCACCGGCTTCAAGCCGGTGAACCATGCGCAGCGGCTGCGCGGCGGCGCGCACTTCCTCCCGAAGGAGGCGGCTGCGACCGCTGAGAACGACCAGGGCTACATGACCTCGGTCGCCTATTCGCCCTCCAACGGTCACTGGGTCGGCCTTGGCTTCCTGGTCCGTGGCCATGAGCGGCACGGCGAGATCGTGCGCGCCTACGATCCGGTGCGGGGCGAGGACGTCGAAGTGGAAGTCTGCGCCCCCGTCTTCGTCGATCCCGAAGGAGTTCGCGTCCGTGGCTGAGCCCATCGTCGCCCGTTCGGCCCTCCGGCCGCATGTCGCCCCCCTCGCCTCGCCGGCCGGCGCCTCCGGCGTGACGCTGGTGGAGGTGGAGAACATGTCGCTGGCGGCGCTCGCCGCCTTCAAGGGCCGAGAGGCCGAGCTTACGGACGCTGTCCGCGCCGCCTTCGGCGTGGAGCTCGCAGACGGTCCGAAGCGGGTCACGGCGAACGGCGTGTCGTTCCTCGGCACGGGCCCCGGCAAATGGCTCGCCATCGGCCCGGCGGGAACGGACTTCTCCACCCTCCCGGCCGCGGTCACCGACCAGTCCGACGGGCGCTCGGTGTTCCGGCTCTCCGGTCCCAAGGCGCGCGAGACGCTCGCCACACTGGTCCAGATCGACCTGCATCCGCGGGCTTTCGGCCCCGGCGCGGCGGCTGCGACCCATGCGGCGTCGATCGCGGTGCAGGTGTCGCAGATCGACGACGCGCCGACCTATGAGATCGTCTGCTTCCGCACCTTCGCCGCCACCCTGTGGCGCTGGATTCTGGAAGCCGGTCTGTCCCGCGAGATCAGCGCGCGTCACGCGGGCTGAGAGGCGTCATCGCCCTCATGCCCATGGTTCATGGGCATGAGGGCGGCGCAGTCAGGCCTCTACGGGCGGCCCGGCTCCTCGGGCGAGCGCGCGTCGATGGCGAGCGCGTGGACGGGGCCCGCCAGTTCGTCGGCCAGCAGCGCGTTGATGCGGCGGTGGCGCTCCACCCGTCCGACGCCGGAAAAAGCGGCGGAGACGACGCGCACCCGGAAATGGGTCTCGCCTTCCGGCCGGGCGCCGGCGTGGCCGGCATGCAGGTGGCTCTCATCCAGAACCTCGATCCGCGTCGGCGACAGGGCCTCGGTCAGCTTGGTTTCGATGCGGGCGCGGACGCTCATGGACGGCGTCTCCTTGCTGGACGGATCAGACGGGGGCGGATCAGGAGCGCGCTCCGCGCTCCCGTCAAGCCCTGCGAGCGGCCCTGCGGCTTTGAGCGGCGCGTTCTTGTTCGGTTAGGGCCGCGCTCCCATAATGGCCGCATCATGAAGCTCGACAGTCCCTGGTTCGATCGGATTCGCCTGTCCCGGAGCGACGCCCGCCCGGAGCCGAAGGCGCCGCGCTGCGACCATCCCGGTTGCCGCGAGCCCGGCCTCTATCGCGCGCCCAAGGGCCGCGACCGCGAGAACGAGTACTGGCGCTACTGTCTCGAGCATGTGCGGGCCTACAACCAGAACTACAACTTCTTCTCGGGCATGTCCGACGACGCGGTCATGGCCTACCAGCTCGACAGCCAGACCGGCCACCGGCCCACATGGACCATGGGCCGCAACGGCTCCGGCGCGACGCCCGAGGCGCGCGCCCGCGCCCGGACGGAGCAGCCGCGACGGCGCGCCTCCCGGGGCTGGGCCGGGAACATCGACTTCGACGACTCGTTCGAGATGTTCGAGGATGGCCCCGGCGCCCGACCGAAGGCCCCGGAGCGCGAGCTCAAGAACGTGGAGCGCAAGTCGCTCGAAGCCATGAACCTCAGCGCGAGCGCGCAGCCGGACGAGATCCGCGCGCGCTACAAGGAGCTGGTCAAACGGCTCCACCCGGACGCCAACGGCGGCGACCGGAGCACCGAGGACAAATTGCGCGAGATCATCCAAGCCTATAACTATCTGCGGTCAGCCGGATTCTGCTGACGCTTTCCCCTTCGCGGCGCAGATCGTCCTCTCTCAAGGCCGAGACCCCACGCGCCCCGCCTGGAGGCATCATGAACGTCGCCCTCGAAACGCCGACCCTCGACGCGCCCGCCCCGACCCCGGACATCAAGGTCTCGGCGCGAAAGCTCTTCGGCATCGACAGCGATCTCGAGGTCCCCGCCTTTTCCAAGGCGCAGGGCTCGATTCCGGATCTCGACCCGGACTACCTGTTCGACCACGACACCACGCTCGCCATCCTCGCGGGCTTCGCCCGCAACCGGCGCGTGATGATCACCGGCTACCACGGCACCGGCAAATCGACCCACATCGAGCAGGTGGCGGCGCGGCTGAACTGGCCCTGCGTGCGCGTGAACCTCGACAGCCATGTCAGCCGCATCGACCTGATCGGCAAGGACGCGATCGTCCTCAAGGACGGCAAGCAGATCACCGAGTTCCGCGACGGCATCCTGCCCTGGGCGCTGCAGAGCAACGTGGCGCTGGTGTTCGACGAGTACGACGCCGGCCGTCCGGACGTGATGTTCGTGATCCAGCGCGTGCTGGAGCAGTCGGGCAAGCTCACGCTGCTGGACCAGCGCCGGGTCATCCGCCCGCATCCGGCGTTCCGCCTGTTCGCCACCGCCAACACGGTCGGCCTCGGCGACACGTCCGGCCTCTATCACGGCACCCAGCAGATCAACCAGGGCCAGATGGACCGTTGGTCGATCGTGACCACGCTGAACTACCTGCCCCACGATCGCGAGGTCGACATCGTGCTGGCCAAGTCGCCGCACTACCAGAAGGACAAGAACGGCCGCGACACCGTCTCCAAGATGGTGCGCCTCGCCGACCTGACCCGTCAGGCCTTCGTCAACGGCGACCTGTCCACGGTGATGAGCCCGCGCACGGTCATCACGTGGGCCGAGAACGCGGAGATCTTCGGCGACGCCGGCTTTGCCTTCCGCCTGACCTTCCTCAACAAGTGCGACGAGCTGGAGCGGAGCCTCGTGGCGGAGTTCTACCAGCGCTGCTTCGGCCGCGAGCTGCCGGAAAGCGCCGTCAACGTCGCGCTGAGCTGACGCGGCGGGCAGGCGCGCCATGTCCGGCTCCAACCGTCGTCCGGGCGAGAAGCCCGTCGCCCCCGCGGAACCGTTCAAGCGGGCGGTGGCCGGCTGCCTGAAGGCCATCGCCGGCGCGCCCGAACTCGAGGTGGCTTTCGCCTCGGAACGGCCGGCGCTGACGCCCGACAAGGCCCGCCTGCCGGAGCCGCCGCGGCGGCTGACGGCGACCGACGTCTCGATCCTGCGCGGCCACGCCGACTCCATGGCGCTGCGCCTCGCCTGCCACAACCGCGCCACCCACGCCAAGCTCGCGCCCCAGGGCGCGGACGCGCGGGCGGTGTTCGACGCGGTGGAGCAGGCGCGGGTGGAGGCGATCGGCGCCCGGCGCATGTCCGGCACGGGGGTGAACCTCGCCGCCATGCTGGAGGACCGCTACCACCGCGGCCCCTACGCCGACCTCACCGACAAGTCCGACGCCCCCCTGCCCGACGCGGTGGCGCTGCTGGTGCGCGAGAAGCTGACCGGCCGCAAGCCCCCGGAAGCGGCCGCCAAGCTCGTGGAGCTGTGGCGTCCGTGGGTCGAGGAGAAGGCCGGGGCCGACCTCGCCCGGCTGGACGAGGTGTTCGAAGACCAGGGCGCTTTCGCACGCACGATCCGCGACCTGCTGACCTCGCTCGACATGGGTGAGGAGTTCGTCGGCCAGCGGCAGGAGAGCGACGACGAGTCCGACGGCTCGGGCGATCAGCCGCCGCCGCAGGACGGTGAATCCGCCGACGCGCCGGAAGAGGCCAACGACGGCGCGGAGCCGTCCGAGAGCGAATCCAGCTCCGACGAGTCCGACGACGCGGAGCAGATGGAGGCGGCGGACGCCCCACCCTCCGAAGCGCCCGACGACGACGAACTCGGCGAGGCCGAGGAAGCGACCGAGCCGTGGCGCGCGCCCGACGAGCGTCGGGACGACCGCGCCAAGCCGGATTACGCGCCCTACACCCGCGCCTATGACGAGGAGGCGCTGGCGGAGGAGCTGTGCGACGCCGAGGAACTGGCGCGGCTGCGGGCCTATCTCGACAAGCAGCTGTCGGCGCTTCAGGGCGTCGTGGGCCGCCTCGCCAACCGGCTGCAGCGACGCCTGCTCGCCCAGCAGAGCCGCGCCTGGGATTTCGATCTCGAGGAGGGCATGCTGGACCCGGCGCGGCTGTCGCGGGTGGTGGTCGATCCGATGACCGCGCTGTCCTTCATGCGCGAGCGCGACACTGACTTCCGTGACACGGTCGTCACGCTGCTGATCGACAATTCCGGCTCCATGCGCGGCCGGCCGATCACGGTCGCCGCCACCTGCGCCGACATTCTGGCGCGCACGCTGGAGCGCTGCGGCGTGAAGGTTGAGATCCTCGGCTTCACCACCCGCGCCTGGAAGGGCGGGCAGTCGCGTGAGCGCTGGCTCGCGGACGGCAAGCCCGCCGCGCCCGGGCGGCTGAACGACCTGCGCCACATCATCTACAAGGCCGCCGACGCGCCGTGGCGGCGCACCCGCCGCAACCTCGGGCTGATGATGCGCGAGGGGCTCCTGAAGGAGAACATCGACGGCGAGGCGCTGGTCTGGGCCTATGAGCGGCTGCTCGCCCGGCCCGAGCAGCGCCGGATCCTGATGGTGATCTCCGACGGCGCGCCGGTCGACGACAGCACGCTGTCGGTCAATCCCGGCAACTATCTGGAAAAGCACCTGCGCCGGGTGATCGAGGAGATCGAGACCCGCTCGCCGATCGAGCTGATCGCCATCGGCATCGGCCACGACGTGACGCGCTACTACCGCCGCGCCGTCACCATCGTGGACGCCGAGGAGCTGGGCGGCGTCATGACCGAGAAGCTGGCCGAGCTGTTCGACGAGACGCCCCCAGCGCCCGCGAAGCGCCGCGGACAGGCGTGAGCCCGTCGCGCCTTGGCCGCGCGCTGGCGGCGCTGGCGCTGGCGGCCGCTCTCGCCTCGCCGCCCGGACGGGCGGAGGCGGAGCCGGTCCCGATCACCATCTCGGCGACCCGGATCGACCGGTTCGGACCGGCGACGCCCATCGGCGCGCGCTATGGCGAGCTTGTCTTTCTCGGCGGCCTGCAGCTGCGTTCGGACGATCCTAACTTCGGCGGCCTGTCCGGCCTTCGGCTGTCGGCGGATGGCGCGCGCTTCACCGCCATCAGCGACCGGGGGTTCTGGTTCCGTGGCGCGGTCGAGCGCGAGGGGCCGACGCCGACAGGCCTCACCCGCGTCGAACGTGAGGCGATCGAGGGGCCAAGCGGCGCCCTTCCCGGGCGGCGAGGCTCCGACACGGAGTCGCTTGAAATCGAGGGCCGCAGCGCCTGGGTCGCCTCTGAACGCATCAACCAGGTGCTGCGCTTCGCGCTGGACGCCAACGGCCGCGCTGGCGCCGGCCGAGCCATCTCCATGCCGAAGGAGGCGCGCTCCGCGCCCTTCAACGAAGGCTTCGAGGCCATCGCGCTGACCGAGGGCGGCGCGCTGATGATGATCGGCGAGAAATTCCTCGACGCCCGCGGCGACAACCGCTCCTTCGTGGTGGGCGCGAGGAAGCCATTCTCCTTCTCCGTGAAGCGCACCGACGACTTCTCGCCCACCGACGCGGCGCGCCTTCCCGGAGGCGGCTTCGTGCTGCTGGAGCGGCGCTACGTGCCACCGCTGTCGCTCTCCATCCGCCTGCGCCGGCTCACGGAGGCGGACATCCGCCCCGGCGCCGTGGTGGACGGCCCTGTGCTGATGGAGGCGAACCTGATCCAGACCATCGACAATTTCGAGGGCGTCTCGGCGCACCGTTCGCCGAGCGGCGCGACGGTGATCACGCTCGTCTCGGACGACAACTTCTCGCGCCTGCAGCGCACGTTGCTGATGGAGTTCCAGCTTCCCGACTGATCGCGCGGCTCAGGCCGCCGCGGCCACCCGGTTGCGGCCGAGCCGCTTCGCCTCGTAGAGCGCGAGGTCGGCGCGCTTCAGCAGCGTCTCGGCGCCGTCCGCGCCCGGCCCGACGCTCGCCACGCCGATCGAGGCCGTGATCGCCGCCTCGATCACGCCGGCGCCGCCGACCCGGATCGGCGTCGCGGCGATGCAGGCGCGCACGCGCTCGGCCACCAGCTTGGCCACCTCGCCGTCGGTGTCCGGCATCGCCGCCACGAACTCCTCGCCGCCGAGCCGGCAAATCAGGTCGCCGCCCCGCATGCAGGCCTTCAGCCGGCGGGCGAACTCGCGCAGCACGGCGTCACCGGCGTCGTGGCCGTGCTGGTCGTTGATCGCCTTGAAGAAATCGATGTCGATCATCAGCACCGACAGAGGTTCATGGCGGCTCGCCGCCTCCTCGAGCAGGATCGGCAGGCGGGCGTCGAAATGGCGGCGGTTGTGCAGGCCGGTGAGATCGTCCGTGATCGCCTGCTCCGCCGTGGTCTGAAGGTCGGCGCGCAGATGGTCGGCGTAGCGCTTGCGGCGCACCTGCGTGCGGGCGCGCGCCATCAGCTCGTTCAGATCGACCGGCCGGGTGACATAGTCGTTGACCCCGACCTCAAGCCCCCGCAGCACGCGTGGCGTGGCGTCGGCGTCGGCGATCAGCAGGATCGGCAGCGCGCGTGTGCGCTCCAGCGAGCGCGTCTGGGCGCAAAGCCGCAGCGCGTCGGAATCCTTCAGCTCGAGCGCGACGATCATGAGATCGAACGCCCCATCCGCAGCCCGGAACAGCGCCTCGTGTGGACAGCGCTCCAAGGTGACCTCGTGGCGTGCGGAGAGTGCGGACGCGACCGCGTCCAGATCGCCGTCGCGGTCGTCCACCATGAGGATGCGTCCGCCATAGCCGTCGTCGGCCATGGCGGCAGCCAGCGCATCGCTCACTCGGACCTCGCGGGTGGCGCGGGCGCGCAACCGCAGCTCGTCCGACATCATCTTGAGACGCGTCAGGGAGCGCAGCCGGGCGAACAGCGCCACGTCCGCCACGGGCTTGAGCAGGAAATCGTCGGCGCCGGCTTCGAGCCCGCGCACCCGGTCGCCCGGCTGGTCCAGCGCCGTCACCATCACCACGGGAATGTGGTGGGTGCGCGGGTCGGCCTTCAGGCGGCGGCAGGTTTCAAGCCCGTCCATGCCCGGCATGATCACGTCGAGCAGAACGATGTCGCACTGGGCCCGGGCGCAGATGTCCAGCGCCTCCTGCCCGCTGGTGGCGGTGATCACGTCGAAATACTCGGCCGTCAGCCGGGCTTCGAGCAGGCGCAGATTGGACGGAACGTCGTCGACGACGAGCACGCGGGCGGTCATGGCGGCGCCCCTCTCAGGAATCGCCGAGATAGTGGCGCACCGTCTCCAGGAACTTGGCCACGGAGATCGGCTTCGAGAGATAGGCCTCGCAGCCGCCGCTGCGGATCCGTTCCTCGTCGCCCTTCATGGCGAAGGCGGTGACGGCGATCACGGGGATGGCGCGGGTGCGCTCGTCCTCCTTGATCCAGCGGGTGACGTCGAGCCCAGAGACTTCCGGAAGCTGGATGTCCATCAGGATCAGGTCGGGCTGATGCGCGCGCGCAAGCTCCAGCGCCTCGACGCCGTTGCGGGTCTCGATCGTCGCGTAGCCGTGCGCTTCGAGGAGATCGTGGAAGAGCTTCATGTTAAGCTCGTTGTCCTCCACGATCAGAACGGTCTTGGGCATGCGCCTCATTTCCCCTGTCGGCCGGACTGACGCGACCCGAAGCCCCCCGGCGCGCCCGGGAGGCCGATCCTTCCCTATCGCCGAAAATTCTACCGATCATTCCTTGCAAAAGGACGAACGCAAAGTCATGGCCCGCACGCCTGCCCCCGATCCGGACGCCGCCGGCGCCCTCGCCGCCCGCGCGCTCGGCTTTCTCGCCGCCGATTCCGAGCGTCTCGGCCGATTCTTCGCGCTGTCCGGGCTCGATCCCGCCGACGTGCGCGCGGCGGCCGCCGACCCGGCGTTCCTGCCTTCGGTGCTCGACTACGTGCTGGCGGACGAGAAGCTCCTGGTCGCCTTCGCGGAGCAGGAGGGCGTGTCGCCGGACCATGTGGGCGTCGCCCGCCGGACGCTCGGCGGCGCGCCGACCGAGCATTGGACCTGACGCGGGCGGAGGCTGCTCCATGTCCGGCGGCGCGTTCGCCTTCTGCCGAGACTGCCTGACGGAGGCCGGCCCCGCGCCGCGCTGCCGCGCCTGCGGCAGCCCGCGCATCGCCCGGCATCCCGAGCTGTCCCGCATGACGATCGCGCATGTGGACTGCGACGCTTTCTTCGCGGCGGTGGAGAAGCGGGACGATCCTTCACTGGTGGACCGCCCCGTCATCATCGGCGGCGGAAAACGCGGCGTCGTCTCAACAGCCTGCTACGTGGCGCGCATCTCCGGCGTGAAGTCGGCCATGCCCATGTTCAAGGCGCTGAAGCTGTGCCCGGACGCGGTCGTCATCCGTCCCAACATGGCGAAATATGTGGAGGTCGGGCGGGCGGTGCGGGCCAAGATGCTGGCGCTGACGCCGCTGGTGGAGCCGCTCTCGATCGACGAGGCGTTTCTCGACCTGTCCGGCACGGAGGCGCTGCACCGGGCCGCGCCCGCGGTGGCGCTGGCGGGCTTCGCCCGCGAGGTGGAGCGCGATCTCGGCATTTCGGTCTCGGTCGGCCTCGCCTCGAACAAGTTCCTCGCCAAGATCGCCTCCGACCTCGACAAGCCGCGCGGCTTCGCCACCCTGTCGATCGACGAGGCGCCGGACTTCCTCGCGCCCCGGCCGGTGGGCTTTCTGTGGGGCGTCGGTCCGGCCTTCGCCGAAACGCTGCGCCGGGACGGTTACCGCACCATCGGCGATCTGCAGCGGGCCGAGCCGTCGACGCTCGCCCGCGCCTATGGCGACAGCGGGCTCCGGCTGGCGCAGCTCGCCTTCGGCCGCGACAACCGCAAGGTCAACCCGGACCGGGAGCGCAAGAGCGTGGGCGCGGAGACCACGTTCGACGCCGACATCCGCGACGCGGACGAGCTGGCGCGCCATCTCTGGCGCATGAGCGAGAAGGTGGCCGACCGGCTGCGCGCAAGCGGGATCGCGGGGCGCACCGTGACGCTCAAGCTCAAGACCGCCGACTTCCGTCTGCGCACCCGCGCCGGCGCCCTGCCCGCCCCGACGCGGCTCGCCCAGCGCATCTTCGAGACCGCCCAACGGCTGCTGCGGAAGGAAGCGGACGGCGAGGCCTTCCGGCTGATCGGCGTGTCCGTGTCGGACCTCGCGCCGGGCGCGTCCGCCGATCCGCGCGATCTGGTGGACGACCGCAGCGAAAAGCTTGGGGCGATCGAGACGGCGGTGGCGGACCTGCGCGCCCGCTTCGGCCGCGACGCCGTGGAGCGCGCCTTCGCGCTGCGCCCGGCGGCGGACAGGACAAGGCCCCGGGCGCGCACGCCCGAGGCTTCGTGACCGTTCTCCTGACGCGCCCCGACGAGGCGGTCAGGCGGATGCGATCGAGACTCAGTTGGCCTTGGTCTTCGGCGCGGGGCCGGTCTCGTTGCGGGCGTCCTGCACCTGGCTTTCATAGGCCAGCACGCCCTCCTTGTTGATCACCACCTTGTCGCCCTTGGTGGCCGCAAGGCCGTAGCTCAGGGTCGGCACGCGCAGCTCGCAGCCCTCCGGGCAGTCGATGGTCACGGTCTTGCCGGCGTCCACATTGGTCTTCGGCTCCTTCTCGCCGAGATCCGCGGTCACCTCGATCGCCTTGTCGCTGGTGTTGGTGACGGTGACGGCGAGCGCCGGCCCCGCGGCGAACAGGCCGATGGCTGCGACGGCGGCGGCGCGGGCGAGAATGGTCGTGGTCATCATGGTCGTCCCTCCAAAGGTTTTGCTTTTGACTGACGGTCGAGACACGCAACGCCACGCCCGCCGGCCGATGATTGCAAGTTGTGTCAGCAATTTCCGGGAACAATATCCATACGGCGATGTGACCTTGTCTCAACACATCCTGACAGGTCCGTGATTCTTGCGTGAGCCTGTGCTCGACGTGGACGCGCGCCTCGCGCTGGGGCATGACGGCGGCGCGCTTCATAAGGACCTCCAGCGGACGCCCGCCATGCCCCGTTTCGCCGCCAATCTGACGCTGCTGTTCACCGAACGCCCGTTCCTCGACCGTTTCGCGGCGGCGGCGGAGGCGGGATTCGAGGCGGTGGAGTTCCTGTTTCCGTACGACTTCACGCCCGATGAGGTCGGCGGCGCGCTAAGCGCGTCCGGCCTGACGCTCGCCCTGTTCAACCTTCCGCCCGGCGACTGGGCCGCGGGCGAGCGCGGCCTCGCCGCCCTGCCCGAGCGGTCAGCGGAGTTCGACGCCGGGCTCCAGCGCGCGGCGATCTACGCCGAGGCGTTGGGCGTCCGGCGGCTGCACATGATGGCGGGCCTCGCCCCAGCCGACGATCCGGCGGCGCTCCGGGCGTACGAGGACGCCCTCGCCCGCGCCGCGGACACGTTCGGCCCCTTGGGCGTCGACATCCTGATCGAACCCATCAACGGGCGCGACATGCCGGGCTATTTCCTGAACGATTTCGATCGCGCGGCGGAGATCGTCGCCCACAGCGGCCGCCCGAACGTGCGCCTGCAATACGACGTCTATCATCGCCAGATCCTGCACGGCGACGTGCTGACCTCGCTCGAGCGGCTGGCGCCCCTGATCGGCCATGTGCAGATCGCCTCCGCGCCGGCCCGCGCGGAGCCGGGCACAGGCGAGCTCGACGACGCGCGCATCTTCGCGGCGCTGGACCGGCTGGGCTATGACGGTTTCGTCGGCTGCGAGTACCGGCCGGCGGGGCGCACGGAAGACGGTCTCGGCTGGTTCGCGCCGTGGCGCGACCGGCGCGGCGATCCACGCTAAAACCGGCGGATCGAGATTCGAACGGAGCGATTCTGATGCGCTGGTCGCCCCAGCAGGAGGACGCGCTGTCCGCCGTGAGCGACTGGCTCCGCCGGCCGCGCGATCAGGTGTTCCGCCTGTTCGGCTACGCCGGAACGGGCAAGACCACGCTCGCCCGGCATCTCGCCGAGGACATCGACGGCGACGTCGCCTTCGGCGCCTACACGGGCAAGGCGGCGCTGGTGATGCGCTCGCGCGGCTGCGAGGGCGCGAGCACCATCCATTCCCTGATCTACCGGCCGCGCGGCGGCGGCGACGAGGAGGAAGGCCCCTCTTTCGCTCTGAACCGCGACGGCGCCGCCGCCAAGGCGGAGCTGATCGTCATCGACGAGTGCTCCATGGTGGACGAGGAGCTCGGCCGCGACCTGCTGTCCTTCGGGGCCAAGGTGCTGGTGCTGGGCGATCCGGCGCAGCTTCCGCCGGTGAAGGGCGGCGGCTTCTTCACCGAGGCCGAGCCCGACGCCATGCTGACGGAGGTGCATCGGCAGGCGGTGGACGATCCGATCATCCGCATGTCGCTCGCGGTGCGCGAGGGCCGGGAGCTGGAGCGCGGCGAGTACGGCGAGAGCCGCATCGTCTCCCGCCGCGACATCTCCACCGAGGAGGTCCTGGAGGCGGATCAGGTGCTGGTGGGCATGAACCGCACCCGCCGGCTCTACAACGGCCGCCTTCGGGAGCTGAAGGGCCTGATCGATCCCATGCCGGCGGTGGGCGACAAGCTGGTCTGCCTGCGCAACGACAAGACCAAGGGCCTGTTCAACGGCGGCACCTGGACGGTGAGCCGGCTCAAGGGCACGGACGCCACCAAGGTGAAGATGGACGTGGCGCCGGAGGACGAAGGCGGCCGCCGCACGGTCTCCGTCGCGGTGATGCGCGCCTTCTTCGAGGGCGACCCGGAGGCGATCCCCTACGCCATGCGCCGCCGCTTCGACGAGTTCGACTACGGCTACGCGCTGACCGTGCACAAGGCGCAGGGCTCGCAGTGGGACGACGTCATGCTGTTCGACGAGAGCTTCGCGTTCCGGGAGCACCGCGACCGCTGGCTCTATACGGGCCTCACCCGCGCGGCCAAGCGCGTCACCGTGGTGCGCTGAGCCTCCCGCGGAGCACGCAGCCACCCCGGCCGCCGCCGCTGGCGAAACGCGCGGACTGCGCTTACTCTCTTAAGAACAATGACGCGCGAAGCGCGCCGGTTTTCAAGGGAGATCGTCATGCCGCGCCGTGTCCTCGTCGCCCCTCTCGCAGCCCTCGGCCTCGCCGCGGCGCTCCTGTCCAGCCCCGCCTCCGCTGAAGACAACACCGACAAGGTGTTCGAGACCTTCCGGCAGGACGCCTTCGGCGACCGGCCGATCGAGGTCGGCAGCGCGCTGCTCAACATGGACGCGCCGAAGCGCGCTGAGGACGCGGCGATCGTGCCGATCGGCGTCACCGTGGCGCTGCCGGACGGCGATCCGCGCTCGATCGCGAAGGTGACGCTGATCGTGGATGAGAACCCTGCGCCCGTCGCCGCCACCTTCACGCTTGGCCAGAAGCGCAAGGAGTTCGCGCTGACGACGCGTCTGCGGGTCAACGCCTATTCCTCGGTGCGGGCGGTGCTCGAAACCGACGACGGCAAGCTGCACATGACGTCGAAGTTCGTGAAGGCGAGCGGCGGCTGCTCGGCGCCGGCGCTGAAGGACGCCGATCAGGCGCTCGCCAATCTGGGCCAGCTCAAGTTCCGCGCTCTCGCCGACAACGCCTCCGCGAAGCCCGCGGGGGCGTCCGCCGTGAGCCACATGTCGGAGGCGCAGCTGATGATCCGCCATCCGAACTATTCGGGCCTGCAGATGGACCCGATCGACCGCAGCTACATCCCCGCCCGCTTCGTGAACAACATCGTGGTCAAACAGGGCGACCAGACGGTGCTGACCATGGAAGGCGGCATCTCGCTGAGCGAGGACCCGTCGATCCAGTTCTCCTACCTCGCCGATGGCGGGCCGGTGACGGTGAAAGCCAGCGACACCGAGGGCGTGGAGTTCTCGGGCGCTCTCGGGGCGAAGAAATCGGGCTCCTGACGCCTTACCACGCCGGCGGGACCGCGAAGGCCGTCCCGCCGGCGCTTGGGCCGATCGCGTGTTACTTCGCGAGCTTCGCCGCGATTTCGGCCACATGGCGGCCCTGGAAGCGGGCGCCGGCCAGTTCGTTCGCGCTCGGCTGGCGGGAGCCGTCGCCGCCGGCGATCGTGGTGGCGCCGTAAGGCGAGCCGCCGGAAATCTCGTCCAGAGTGAGCTGACCCGCGAAGGCGTAAGGCAGCCCGACCACCACCATGCCGTGATGCAGCAGGGTCGGCAGGAAGCTCAGCAGGGTGCTCTCCTGCCCGCCGTGCTGGCTTGCGCTGGAGGTGAAGGCCGAGCCCACCTTGCCGAGCAGCTTGCCCGCCGCCCAAAGCCCGCCCGTCTGGTCGATGAAGGCCCGGAGCTGCGAGGCGACGGTGCCAAAGCGCGTCGGCGCGCCGAAGATGATGGCGTCGTACTCCGGCAGCTCGTCGACGGTGGCGACCGGCGCCTTCTGGTCAAGCTTGAAGTGGTTCTTCTCGGCGATCTCCTGCGGGACCGTCTCCGGCACGCGCTTCACCACCGCCTCGGCGCCGGCCTCCCGCGCGCCCTCGGCCACCGCTTCGGCCATCGTCTCGATGTGGCCATAGGTGGAATAGTAAAGCACAAGCACTTTGGTCATCTGTCGCGCTCCTTCGGATCGGCGTGGCGGACGGGATCGCATCCCGCCGCGGTTCGTGAGGAAATCTGTCCTCCCATCCCCGGTTCGGCAAGCGCGCCCCATGCGCGTCGGAGTTTGCGCCCGCGCAACGCCCGCATTCTCCTTTCTTGCGCCTTCGCCCACGCACAGGACATTCGGTCATGGACGCCCCTGCCCCCGACGCCGCCGGCATGACGCTGTCCCAGGACGGTCCCGTCGCCACCGTCATCCTCGACCGACCGGCGAAGAAGAACGCGCTCAACGAGGCCGCCTGGCGCGCCTTTCCGACGGTCGCGGCGGAGATCGCCGGTCGTCCGGAGGTCCGCGCGGTGGTGCTGCGCGGCGCAGGCGGCGTCTTCAGCGCCGGCGCCGACATCGCCGAATTCGTGGCGCTCGCGGCCAGCGACGAGGCCCGTCGGCGGGCTTACGCCGACGCGGTGCGCGACGGCGAGGCCGCAGTCGCCGGGATCGCGGTTCCGACGGTGGCGGCGATCGAGGGCGCCTGCGTCGGCGGCGGCTGCCAGATCGCGCTCGCCTGCGACCTGCGGATCGCCGCCGTGGGAACCCGGTTCGGAATCACGCCGGCCAAGCTCGGCATCGTCTATCCGGTGGACAGCACCCGGCGGCTGGTGGAGGCCGTGGGACCTGCGCGCGCCAAGGAGCTGCTGTTCACCGCCCGCCTGATCGATGCGGAGGAAGCGCTCGCGATCGGCCTTGTGCACCGGGTGACGCAGGCGGCGGAGCTTGACGCGGCGGTGGCGGAGACGGTCGCGGCGCTCTTACGCGGCTCGGCTTACTCGCTGTTCGCCGCCAAGCGCATGATCGACGCGCTATCAACCCCCGCGCCGGACCTTGCGGAGCTGGACGCGCTGTGGCGCGGCGGCTTCGCGGGCGAGGATCTGAAAGAAGGCGCGCAGGCCTTTCTCGACAAGCGCGCGCCCCGCTTCACGTGGCGGCCGGAGGCGGCTCAGGCCAAGAGACGCTGAGGCTTCTCGAACAACGACTGGAACGACACCACCGGGCTCGGGCGGCCGACGAGATAGCCCTGGATCTCGTCGCAGCGCAGTTCGGCGAGGAAGGCGCGCTGCTCCTGCGTCTCCACGCCCTCCGCCGTGATGGGAAGCCGCAGGCTTTCGCCGAGCGCCAGAACGGAGCGCACGATCGCCTGCGCCTGCGGGCTGGTGGCGAGCGCCTTGATGAAGGAGGCGTCGATCTTCAGCCGGTCGAACGGGAACGACTGGAGATAGGACAGCGACGAGTAGCCGGTGCCGAAATCGTCCAGCGCGATCTGGACGCCGAGCGTCTTGAACCGGCGCAGCGTGTTCAGCGCGGCGGCGTGGTCGTCCAGCAGCACGCCTTCCGTGATCTCGATCTCGAGCCGCGCGGGCGACAGACCCGTCTCCAGCAGGATCTCGTGCACCAGGGCGACGATGTCGCCGTGCTGGAACTGGACCGGCGACAGGTTGACCGCGACCTTGCAGGCCTTGGGCCAGCGGGCGGCCTCCCGGCAGGCGGCGCGCAGCACCCATTCGCCGATCGGCACGATCGAGGCGTTCTGTTCGGCGGCGGGAATGAACTGGGCGGGCGGGACCACGCCACGCTCCGGGTGCTTCCAGCGCAGCAGGGCCTCGAAGCCGACGATCTCGCCGGTCTCCGTGTTCGCCTGCGGCATCCAGTGCAGGAACATCTCGTTGCGGGAGATGGCGGTGGACAGGTCCTGCTGCATGGCCCAGCGCTCGCGCAGCGCGAGATCCATCCCGGCCTCGAACCCGCGGGCGAGGCCCCGACCGTCCGCCTTGGCGCGGTAAAGCGCGGCGTCGGCGTTGGC
This sequence comes from Methylopila musalis, assembly GCF_042679725.1. Classification (NCBI taxonomy): domain Bacteria; kingdom Pseudomonadati; phylum Pseudomonadota; class Alphaproteobacteria; order Hyphomicrobiales; family Methylopilaceae; genus Methylopila; species Methylopila musalis. Next base: position 4,272 of record NZ_JBHTMX010000020.1, on the reverse strand, counting down.
GAACAGCGTGTCGGTGGTCGCGCCGTGATGGGGGGCGATGGCGTAGCCGACGCTGCCGCCGCAACTCACCAGTTTTCCCGCCACCATGGCCTCGGTGTTCAGCCGCTCCACGATGCGACGGGCGAGCTTGTCGGCGTCGCCCGCGTCCGCGCCGGTGCCGATCGCCACGAACTCGTCGCCGCCGAGGCGGAACACCATCACCCCGGGCGCCGCGCCGGTGATGCGCTGGGCCGCGATGCGCAGCACCTCGTCGCCGGCGCTGTGGCCGAAGACGTCGTTGATCTCCTTGAACTTGTCGAGATCGATGCAGAACAGCGCCACTTCGCCGCCGCGCCGCATGGCGGCGGCGAGCGCCTCGTTGAAGGCCGCGCGGTTGGCGAGCCCGGTCAGAGGATCGTGATAGGCGAGATGGCGGATGCGGCTCTCGGTGCGCTTCTGCTCGGAAATGTCGCGCAGGTTGAACACCCGTCGCGGACGGGAGAGCACCATCATGTCGCGGCTGGCGAGCTCCACGGTCGACAGCGCGCCGCCCATGCTGCGGATGGTGATCTCCTGCGGCTTAGCGAGGCTCGCCGACAGCACGCGATCCGGGTTCGGCGCGTCGACGAAATCCCGGAACGCGCGGCCGCGGATGGTGGACGGATCAAGGCCGATCATGCGCGCCGCCGCGACGTTGACGTCCACGACGCGGAGGTCCTCGCAGATCACGATGCCTTCCGACGACAGGTCGGCGAAGGTCTCGAGCCGCGCCTGACGCGACACGCCGCCGGCGCCGAAGCGCGCCTCCACCAGCACGCCGACCAGCGCGAGGATGAGCGCGACGGACAAAAACCCGAGCGACACCAGCAGCAGCTGGTCGCCGGACACGCCGTCGTTCGGGAGCGGAACGCGTGGGTCGCTGGCGACCGTCACCCCGTCGAGCAGAAGCATGTGGAACGCTATTCCGCCCGCGGTGAACACCGCGAGGCCGAGCGGCAGCGTGCGGGAGCGCTCGCTGTGGCCGGCGATGGCGAAGGAGGCGCCGGCGCCGGCCGCGACGGCCGCGATCGCGGTTGCGAGCATCCCGTCGTCGATGAGGAGCCGTCCGCTCAAGCGCACGGAGAACAGCGCCACATAATGCGACGCCGCGAAGGCGAGGCCGACCACCACGCCGCCGAGCACCATGGAGAACATGTCGGCCCGCCGACGGTCCGGCACGATGGCCGAGCTGACCGCAAGCAGGGTCGCCGCCGCCACGAAGGCGAGCGCCATCACACGCAGATCGTAGACCGCGGAGACCGGCGCGCCGACGGCGCTCACGAAACTGGCCCCGACCAGCGTGATGAAGGCGGCGCCGACGACGGCGGCGAGCGCGATCCAGAGCACGCGTGTGGACGCGGTCTCCGCATGCGCCCCTGCGCGCGCGAAGCCCGCCCAGAAGAACGCTCCGATCAGGGAGGGAACGGCGAGCGTCGCCAGCAAGCCTATGTCGAAACCTGCAGCCACGGTGGTCGTCCCGCTTCCGTTCAGAGCAGAACAATCCTAAGGAGCAGGCGGATAATAAGCGGTGAAAACCGACGGTTGTTTTTTCGTCTCCCCGCCGCTTTGCGACGCCGTCTACAGCCAACCGCGCCATTTGAAAAAGAGGTATGGAAGTACGGCGCTCACCAGCATGAGAACAAGCGCGTACGGGTAGCCGAAGCTCCAGGCGAGCTCGGGCATCGCCTCGAAGTTCATGCCGTAGATCGACGCCACCAGCGTCGGCGGCAGAAACACCACCGCCATCACCGAGAACAGCTTCACGATGTCGTTCTGCGCCAGGCTGACGAGGCCGAGCATGGCGTCCAACAGAAACGTGACCTTGTTGGCGAGGAAGTCCGCATGCTCCATCAGCGAGGTCACGTCGCGCTGCATCGGCCGCAGCAGCGCCTTGGTCTCCTTGGTAGGCTTCACGCCCTCGATCTCGGCGGCGAGGTAGAGCGTCGCGCGCTGCAGCGTCACCAGACTTTCCCGCGCCTTGGAGAGAAGGTCGCCCTTGCGGCCGATGTCCTTGAGCAGCTTCTGGTAGGGCTTGCGGTAGGCCTGCGAGCCGGCCCGGTCGAACACGGTGCGGGACAGGTCGTCGATCTCCGCGCCGACCGTTTCGAGCATGTCGGCGATCCGGTCCACCACCGTGTCGAACAGGCCCATGAGCACGCCTTCCGGCGTGCGCGGCGCCGCCTGCCCGTTCACCTTGCAGGCGCGCGCGGCGAACAGCGAAAACGAGCGCGGTTCGTCGTAGCGCACCGTCACCAGCGCCCGCGCGGTCAGAATGAAGCTGACGGCCGTCAGCGTCGGCAGGTCGGAATCCGTGCGGCACAGCAGCGACGCGGTCATGTAGCGCGCGCCGTCCTCCACATAGAGCCGGCTCGACGGCTCGATCTCCACCATCTCCTCGCGGGTGGGAACGGAAGCGCGCACGCTCGCCTCCACCAGCCGGTCCTCGTCCGGCGAGGGACTGACCAGATCGAGCCAGATCACGTCGGCCGGAATCGGCCCGTCCGGCTGGCGCTCCACGAGCTGGAGCGCGCCGTCGCGCAGCGCGTAGGCATGGATCATGGTTCAGGGTCCCCGTTCCGTCCGCGTCGCGGACCATGACGGACGCATCGTGTCAGGCGTGCGGCGCGCCGTCAGTCGGGGTCGAGCGCGGACAGGCCCTTCGCCGCGCCGTCGGCGCCGACGGAGATCGTCTCCACCCGCGCTTCCGCCTTCTTCAGCAGTTCGTCGCAGCGGGCCTTCAGCGCCTCGCCGCGCCGGTAGATCTCGATCGATTCCTCGAGCGGGACCTGCCCCTGCTCCAGCCGGCCGACGATGCGCTCCAGTTCGGCGAGCGCGGCCTCGAAACTCAGCGAAGCCACGTCGGCAGGACGAACGTCGGTCATGGTCGGGCTCCTGCGGACGCGAAAGGAGCCGTGTTTTAGGCGCGCCTCACGCCTTCATCAAGGCGCGCACATGGGCCGCGGCGGACTTGGCGAGGCCCTGCAGGTCGTAGCCGCCTTCCAGCAGCGACACCACGCGGCCGGAGGCGTGGTTCTCCGCGACCTCCATCAGCCGCTCGGTCATCCAGGCGTAATCGGCTTCCGTGAGCATCAGGCCGCCGAGCGGATCGCGATGATGGGCGTCGAAGCCGGCGGAGATGATCACGAGATCGGGCGAGAACGTGTTCAGCGCCGGCAGGATGGCCTCGTTGAACGCCTCCTGGAAACGGTCGCCGCCGTCGCCCGAGCGCATCGGGCAATTGACCACGTTGCCGACGCCGGTCTCGCTGCGGGCGCCGGTGCCCGGAAACAGCGGCATCTGATGGGTGGAGGCGTACATGATGCTGGGGTCGTCCCAGACGATCGCCTGCGTGCCGTTGCCGTGGTGCACGTCGAAATCGACGATCGCCACCTTCTCCGCGCCGAACGTCTTCTGGGCATGGCGGGCCGCCACCACGGCGTTGTTGAAGAAGCAGAAGCCCATGGCGGTGGACTGCTCAGCGTGATGGCCGGGCGGGCGCATGCCGCAGAAGGCGTTGCGGGCCTTGCCGTTCATCACCTCGTCCACGGCGAGCGTCGCCGCGCCCAGCCCCCGCAGCAGCGCCTCCCACGTGCCGGGGCTCATGGTGGTGTCGCCGTCGATGCGCACCATGCCCTCCCGCGGACGCACGCGGTCGAGCGTCTCCACGAACGCCTCCGGATGGGCCAGCGTGGCGACGGCGGCCTCCACCAGCGGCGCTTCCTCGCGGGCGAGCGACTGGAACGCCTCCGCCTCCAGCGCCTGCTGCACGGCGCGCATGCGTTCCGGCCGTTCGGGATGGCCCGGCGTCACGAGATGGTCGGCGAAGGCGGGGTGCGTGACGTAAAGCGTGGTCATGACGGCGATCCCTGCGGGCGGGAATGGGATTATGCTTCTGGCATGCCAGAGGCCAAGCGCGACGAAGGGCGGATGTCAGACGGCGAGCACCGCCTCGGCCTCGGCGCCCAGAGCCCCCGCGCCTTCGGTCGCGACCAGCGCAAGGCCGTCCGCGGCAGGAACCAGATTCTCCATGAAGAATCGCGCCAGCGCCACCGGCGTCGACGGACTTGCCGGCTCCGCGCCGCGCAGGCTCGCCAGCGCGTTGTCCGCAAGCCCCGCGCCGCCGGCGGCGAGCGCGAACAGGCGGAGATAGGGCGTCGCGCCGTCGAGCTTCTCCTGAGCGTCGCGCTCGGGCGCCTGCATCCAGGCGGTCGCCCGGTCGAGCGCGTCGACCGCCTCGGCGAGCCGGACGGCGGC
>NZ_JBHTMX010000019.1:0-30337 GCF_042679725.1 Methylopila musalis | reverse complement strand
GAGGCGCCCGGCCCGCCCCTATCGCCCTCCGCGCTGGTGGCGGAGGACGCCGAGCGCCTCGGTGCCCTGCCTTCGGGCCCGGCCGCCGACGCCGCCCGCGCCCGGGGCGTGCTGCTGCACAGGTTGCTGAAGACCCTGCCCGAGATCTCGTCCGAGCGCCGTTCCGCCGCCGCCCGGCGCATGGCCGACAGCGTGGACGCGCTGCCCTCGGAGACCCGCGAGGCCTGCGTGACGGCGGCGCTCGCCATCGTGGACGACCCGGCCTTCGCCGCGGTGTTCTCGCCCGCGAGCCGGGGCGAGGTCCCGATCGTCGGCCGCCTCAGGGACGGCCGCCCGGTCTCGGGCCGCATCGACCGGCTCGCGGTGACGGCGGACGAGGTTCTGGTGGTGGATTACAAGACCGACCGCCGGCCCCCGGCGGCCGGCGCGCCGACGCCCGCCGGCTATGCGGCCCAGCTCGGCGCCTATGCCGAGCTGCTGTCGGAGATCTGGCCCGACCGCCCGGTGCGCGCCGCCATCCTCTGGACCGAAGCGCCACGGCTCGACCGGCTCGACTGACCCGCGCCGTTAGAGCGCGGACAGGATGGTGTCGGCCCCCACGCCGGGGCTCTCGGCGGCGTCCGGCCTATCGCTCCTCACGCGCCGCGCAGCGTGTCGTTCCCGAGCAGGCCGTAGATTCGATCCGCGAGCGCCGTGCCCGTGCGGGCGTCCGCCGCGTTGGTTTCCCGAATAATCGCCATGTGAGATCCCCCAAAGAAAATGATCGTACGGCCACCGCCGCAGGGGGCAGAGCCTTAGAACTGCCCCGGACTCGCGCGCAACGGGACGGACGGCGACGGCCCCGGGCGGCATATTTTGCCGGGCGGTTAACGGCTCATTAACCATCAGGCGCTCAACTGTCCCGGCAACGCTTCGTTAACCCGTTCCTCGAGCCCGGACGTTTCGCCGTGTCGCAGCCAGCCCTCCAGATCGTCCCGAAAGCCGCGCCCGCCGACGAGCCGGCCAAGCGCCAGCAGATCCGGTTCCGGGGACGGTCCTTCATGGCGCTGGTGCTGGCGCCGGAGCAGCCGCTGGAGGACTGGTTCAAGGAGCTCGACGCGCTCGCGGCCGGCTCTCCGGGCTTCTTCGGCGAACGGCCGGTGGTGCTCGACGTCGCGACGCTGAAGCTGTCGCCCCGGGCGCTCGCCGCGCTGCTGGGCGAGCTCGACAGCCGCAAGGTGCGGGTGATCGGCGTGGAGGGCTGCGATCCGAAGTTCCTCGATGGCCCCAACGCCCGCCTCGCCATGCCGGTGGGCGGCCGCGCGGCCGGCGAGATCTCGGCCAAGGAGGCCGCGGCCCCGACCGGCACCTCGCTCATCATCGACCACACGGTGCGCTCGGGCCAGAGCGTGATCTTCCCGAACGGCGACGTCACCATCTGCGGCTCGGTCGCCTCCGGCGCGGAGATCGTGGCCGCGGGCTCGATCCACATCTACGGCGCGCTGCGCGGCCGGGCCATCGCCGGCTCCGCGGGCGACGCCAAGGCGCGCATCTTCTGCGCCAAGCTCGACGCCGAACTGCTCGCGATCGACGGCGTCTACATGACCACCGACGCGCTTGATCCCAAGCTCAAGGGCAAGCCCGCCCGCGCCCATCTCGAAGGCGAGACGCTCCGCGTCGCCGCGCTCGACTGACGATCACGCGAATTCCAAGGAGACACCCAAATGGCAGAGGTTCTGGTCGTCACGTCGGGCAAGGGAGGCGTCGGCAAGACCACGTCGACGGCCGCCCTCGGCGCGGCGCTCGCCCAAACCGGACAGAGCGTCGTGGTCATCGACTTCGACGTCGGTCTGCGCAATCTGGACCTCGTCATGGGCGCCGAGCGCCGGGTGGTCTACGACCTCATCAACGTGGTCCAGAACGACGCCAACCTGAACCAGGCGCTGATCCGCGACAAGCGGGTGGACAGCCTCTATCTCCTCCCCGCCTCCCAGACGCGCGACAAGGACGCGCTGACGGCCGAGGGCGTCGAGCGGGTGATCAACCAGCTCAAGGAGAAGTTCGACTGGATCATCTGCGACAGCCCGGCGGGCATCGAGCGCGGCGCCTATTTCGCCATGCGCCACGCCGATCTGGCGGTGATCGTGACCAACCCGGAGGTCTCCTCCGTGCGCGACTCCGACCGCATCATCGGCCTGCTGGACAGCAAGACCGAGAAGGCCGAGCGGGGCGAGACCATGGAGAAGCTGCTGCTCCTCACCCGCTACGACCCGGTGCGCGCCGAGCGCGGCGACATGCTGAAGGTGGACGACGTCCTCGAGATCCTGTCGATCCCCCTGCTCGGCATCATCCCGGAGAGCCCGGAAGTGCTGAAGGCGTCGAACCTCGGCTCGCCGGTCACGCTGGCGAACCCGATCTCCGCGCCGTCGCGGGCCTATCTCGACGCCGCCCGGCGCCTGCGCGGCGAGACCATCGACATGGTGGTGCCGAGCGAGAAGAGGAGCTTCTTCGGGTCGCTGTTCGGCCGGAGGGCGGCGGCATGAGCGTTCTGAGGTTCTTCACCCGCCGCTCGTCCGCCCCCGCCGCCCGCGAGCGCCTGCAGCTTCTGCTTGCTCACGAGCGCGCCGTGTTCGGCCGCACCGATCTGGTGGCACAGCTGAAGGACGAGATCCTGGCCGTGATCGCCAAGCACATCGCCATCGACCCGGACAAGGTCCGCATCAAGACCGACACCCAGGACACGCTGGCGACGCTCGAGGTCGACATCGAGATCCGCACGCCGAACGGCGGGCTGAAGCTCGCCGGCTGACGCCGGCGACGCACGACGCCGGACAGCGCCCCGGTCCGGTTGCAACGGGAACGGCCTCTCCCCCGCGGAGAGGCCGTTCGCGTTTCGGGGCACGGGACGCGGGGGTTGGAAAGGGGCGCCCCTTCCCTTGTCCCGGCCTTGAGCCGGGACCCAGAGCCGCCACTCACCTCACAACCAAGCTCAGCCGTCCCAACCTGCGCCGGAAACGCCAGCGTTTCCGGATGAAGCTCGGGAGCGCGCGATTTATTCTGCACGCGGAGACGTTTCTGGGTCCCGGCTCAAGGCCGGGACAAGAAAGAGGCTCGCGTGCTCCTGCAACGGTTGTCGCCAGTCGCCAACTTCAAGGCCGCGCCGCGCACGAGCCATGCCGAGCGGCCCCTTCCCTTGTCCCGGCCTTGAGCCGGGACCCATTTCCGCCGACGCTTCCGGATAAAGCTCGGAGCGCGAGGTTTATCCTTCAAGCGGAGATGTTTCTGGGTCCCGGCTCAAGGCCGGGACAAGAAAGTGGCTCTCTCAACGCAAAGCGCTTACTCCGCGGGCGGGAGGGCCTGCAGCAGTTCGAGGCTTGGATAGCCGTCGGCGGGCAGGCCGAGCTTCAATTGCGCGGCGCGGGCGGCCTTGCGGGTGGCGAAGCCGAGGCGGCCGTCGGCCTCGCCGTCGAGGACGCCGGCCTTGCGCAGGCGGTGCTGGAGATCGGTCAGCTCCGCCGTGTCGAGCGGCCGGACCGGCGCCGCGCCGGCGGCGACCTGGGGCGCGCCCTCGTAGCGGGTGGCGAGATAGGCCGCCGTCATGGCGTAGATGAAGGACTGGTTCCACTTCCGGTAGACGTCGAAATTGTCGTAGGCGAGGAAGGCCGGGCCGTTGCGCCCCATGGGCAGCAGCAGCGCCGCGCCGGCCTCCGGCTTGCCCTGCAGTGCGCCCTGGCGCGGCGTCACGCCCCAGGCGGTCCACTGGGACACGGGATGCTTCAGGTCGATGTCGGCCTGTTCCCACGGCAGGGAGGCGGGAACCGTCACCTCCTGCAGCCAGGGCTCGCCGCGCCGCCAGCCCATCTCGGAGACATAGCGGCCGGCGGAGAGAATGGCGTCCGGCGTGCTCTTCATCAGATCGACGCGGCCGTCGCCGTCGCCGTCCACGCCGAAGCGGATGTAGTCGGCCGGCATCATCTGGGTCTGGCCAAGCTCGCCCGCCCAGGCGCCGCGCATGTCGGCGGGCGCCAGATCGCCGCGCTCCACCACCTTCAGCACGGCGATCAGCTGCGGACGGAAGAAGGCCGGGCGGCGGCAGTCATGGGCGAGCGTCGCCAGCGCGCTGCGGGTGTCGAACTTGCCGAGATTGGCGCCGAAATCGGTCTCGAGCCCCCAGAAAGCCGCGACCACCGAGGCCGGAACGCCGTATTCGGCCTCCATGCGCGTGAACAGCGCGCGGTTCAGCTCGATCAGCTTGGGCCCGCGCGTCACGCGCGCGCCCGCGACCATGCGGCCGGCGAACTGCAGGAACGTCTGCTGGAACACCTGCTGGCCCCGATCGTGCGACAGCACCTTCGGGTCGATCGCGACGCCCTCGAGGCCGCGCGCGATGGCGGCCTCCGACACGCCGGCGGCGCGCGCCTCCGCCCTCACGCCGTCGAGCCAGACCGCGAAGTCGCCGCCGCAGGGGGGCGCGGCCTCCGCGGGCGCCGCCGGCTGCGCGCTCACGGACGGCGCGAACGGCGCGGCGAGACCAAAAGCGAGCGCGAAGGCGAGGCGGCGGGACATGTCGGCCATCCGGGAGAACACAAGGCCCGGGGACTGATTGGCCGGAACGTCGCGCGGGTCAAGCGGCGGTTCGCTCAAGCCCCGCGCTTCAGGCGCCGCACCAGTCCCGCCAGCGCCGCCTCCGCCCGCCGCAGGCCGGATCGGCCGCGCGCGCCCGCGTAAGCCTTTTTGAGCGAGCCCGAGCCGAATCCGTCCACCACCACCGCGTGCACGTAGGACTTGCGCACCACGGCGGGCGTGTTGGCGAGCCGCTCGGAGATGGCGCGCATCACGGCGGACAGCTGCCGCTTGCGGGCGGTCGGGCTGGTGGCGGGCTCCAGCTCCGCCAGATGCTCGGCGGCGTTGGCGCTCGCACCCAGCATGCGCAGGTCCTTGGCGGTCACGGGCAGGCCCGTCGCCTCGCGCAGATAGGCGTTCACGTCTACCGCCGTGATGCGGCGCACGGCGCCCTCGGCGTCGCGGTACTGGAACAGCCGGCGCCCCGGCAGCGCGCCGATGCGGCCCATGGCCCGCGCCAGCCGGCCGGAGCGGATGCGGCACGAGATGTCCTTGCCGCCCTTGCCCCGGAAGGCCAGCTCCACCGCCTCGCCCGTCACCCGCACGTGCCGCTTCAGCAGCGTGGAGGCGCCGTGGGCCTTGTTGCTGCGCACATAGGCCTCGCAGCCTACGCGGATGTGGGTTTCGTCGATCAGGGAGACGGCGGCCGCCAGCGCCTTGGCGCGGCTGAGTTTGGGGCTGGCCAGATCCCGCGCCACCCGGCGGCGGAGCTTCGGCAGCGCCTCGATCACCCGGTCGAGCCGCTCCACCTTCTTCAGCTCCCGCACCGCGTCCCAGTCGGGATGGTAGCGGTATTGGGCGCGGCCCGCCTCGTCGCGGCCGATCGCCTGCAGATGCATCGCCCCGTCGCGGGCGATGCGCACGTCGTCATAGGCCGGCGGAATGGCGAGGGCGGCGATGCGCTCCAGCGTGGGCGAGTCGCGCACCGGGCGGCCCTTGCCGTCGAGATAGCGGAAGCCGCGGCCGGACCGCCGGCGCGTGATGGTGAGATCGCGCGGGCCGCCGAGCTTGAGCCCCGCGTCCTTCGCGAGACGGGCCAGCGCGGCGTCGTCGCCGTCGTCCTCGGTCGCCATCTCAGTGCGACCGGAGCGCGTGGATCAGTTCGCCCTTGGTGGCGCGCGACAGGCCGGCGACGCCGATCTCCCTGGCGCGCTCGTAAAGCGCGTCGCGGGTCCAGTCCTCGTAAGCCGGCGACTTGCCGCCCCGCACGGACGGCGACTTCGGACCCTTATCGCCGTATTTCGCCTGCGCGTTGGAGATGCGCGCCGCCTTCTCCTTGCTGGCGCCCTGCTCGCGCAGCGCCTCATAGACCTCCGGGTTCTTGATGGAGGGATTGGCCTCCGCGGCCTTACCCCTCGACGTCGCCTTGTGGGATTGGGATTTCGTGGCCATGGTCGCCTCCCGCGTCCTTCTTCAGCGCTCAACACCGCGCTTAGGGTCCGGGTTCCTTGGTCCCATGCCGGAGTCCTCGCCGATGACCTCTCCCGCAGCGCTCGTCGAGGTCACCCGCGGGGTGGCGGTGGAGAGCCTCCACGCCGGCACCGTGGTGGTGGCGGACGCGGACGGCGCGATCGTGCTTTCGCTCGGCGACGCGGAACGGCCGACCTTCGGGCGCTCGGCGGTGAAGGGGCTGCAGGCGCTGCCGCTGGTGGAAAGCGGCGCCGCCGACCGCTTCGGCTTCGCGGTGGAGGAGCTGGCGCTCGCCTGCGCCTCCCACGGCGGCGAGCCGGAGCATGTGGCGACCGCCGCCGGCGCGCTGGCGCGGCTGGGGCTCGGCGTCGAGGCGCTGGAGTGCGGCGCGCACTGGCCGACCAACGACGCCGCCGCCCGGGCGCTGGCCGCGAGCGGCGCCGGCCCCAACGCCCTGCACAACAACTGTTCGGGCAAGCACGCCGGCTTCCTGTGCCTCGCCTGCGCCATGGAGGTGGAGCCCGCCGGCTACATCGGCCCCGACCATCCGGTGCAGCGGGAGGTGACGGCGGCGCTGGAGACCGCCATGGGCGTCAGCCTTGCCGAGGCGCCGGTGGGAACCGACGGCTGCGGCATCCCCACCTACGCCGCGCCGCTGTCGGCCATCGCCCGCGCCTTCGCCCGGTTCGGCGCGGAGACCGGCTTCGGCCCGGCGCGGGCGGCGGCGGCGAAACGGCTGAAGGAGGCGGCGTGGTCGGCGCCGTTCCAGATCGGCGGCTCGGGCCGCTTCGACACCGAGGCGATGCAGGCGCTGAAGGGCCGCGCCTTCGTCAAGTTCGGCGCCGAGGGCGTCCACATCGCCGCGCTGCCGGAGCTCGGGCTCGGGATCGCGCTCAAGATCGAGGACGGCGCCACACGCGCCTCGGAGGTGGCGATGGCCGCCCTGCTCGCCCGCTTCCTGACGCCGACGGGCGAGGCCGGCGACTGGCTCGCCGGCCAGACCACCAAGCGGCTGACCAACTGGGAAGGCGTCGAGGTCGGCGTGATGCGGCCGGCGGCGGCGCTGCTGGCGTAGAGACAGGTCGCGCGCCTCGACTCGACGTCCCCGCGCGAGCGTGGTCCTCGGACTTCTGCGACTGGGAGGCTGAAGCTTTCACCCAGCCCGAAGTCGTGGATACCCGCGCTCTGCGCGGGCATGACGACGGTTTTGGGCTGTCCGTTTCGCCAAATGTTTCGCCCGGACCAAAACTTTCGTCGTGTTGGCCCATACCCCGGCTCGCAACCTAGGGCAGAATGTCGCACCGCTCCGTCGAATTGACGCGACGCACACGAACTAGGCGATTGACGATCCAAATTTAGGCATTCAGATTTCCTTCCAAGACTAAAAATATCTTCGCAAGAAACCGCGAAGGGGGAGGAGATCAGCATGGCGGAGCAGGATCCCCGCGTTCAAAGCATGTTCCGGAAGGACTGCGCCTGCGCGTTGCTGGCGGTGACGTCCGTCTGGGCGATCTACGCCTTCACATACTGGATGATGGCGCCGGCGTTCGCCGCCGTCGGCGTCCAGTGGCTCATGGCCGGTCTCGGGATCACGGTGCTGCTGCTCAACGCGGCGGCCGTGGCGGCGCTGCTGCGCCATTACCGCGACGACAAGGCGGCGATCTACGGCACCGACATCTATTACCTCGACCAGCTCGCGGCTGAGCGGAGGGCGCGATGAGCCGCCCGCCCTACGAGCCGCCGGCGCAGTCCCTGACGGGGCAGATCGTCGACGCCCTGCTGATCCTCGGGCTGGTGGTGGTCACGCTCTACCTGCCGCTGCTGCTGAAGCTGTCGGGCGCGGGCGTCACCAAGGTCGTGCAGGCGGCGCCCACCTGGGAGTCGCTCGGCCAGAACGCCGTGATGGCGGCGCAATGGGAGAAGCTCGGCTTCGATCCCGCCAAGGCCGCCGAGATCATCGGCTCCCGGTTCGACTACAGCTTCTCCTGGGGCGCGCTGGCGCTCACCGCCCTCGTCATCGTCGGCTACTTCGTCGTGATGCTGCGCTGGTCGGACAAGGAGTACCGCGACGTGATCGCCGAACGCTTCGGCGAGGACGGCCCGCCGCCGCGCTGAGCCAAGGGCCACGCGCCGACCGCATCCGCATCCCATCCTGACATCGGCCGCCCTTCAAGGACACGCGCCATGATCGAGCTTCTCAACCTCGGCGCCTGGGCGGTCTCGGCCGCGCTCGCGCTCTGGATGCTGATCGACCTCGTGCGGACCAACCGGTCCTACAGCGAGGACTACCTGACCTCCTCCGCCGAAGGCGACATCATCGACGCCGAGATCGGCGAGACGGCGGCGAGGCAGTGATGACCGACATCACCCCGCAAAGCCTCGCCGGCGTCGCCGCCCCCGCGGCTGCGCCCGTCGCCCGCCGCGTCGCCCTGAAGCGCGTGCTCGGCCCCGCCCATGTCTGGGGCCTCGGCGTCGGCATCGTGCTGGTGGGCGAGTTCATGGGCTGGAACTTCGCGGTCGGAAAGGGCGGCGCGATCGCGGCCCTCACCGCCTGCTGGCTCGCCGGCGTCCTGTACACCTGCGTGGCGATGATCGACTCGGAGATCACCTCCACCGTCGCCGCCGCGGGCGGGCAGTACGCTCAGGCGAAGCACATCATCGGCCCGCTCGCCGCCTTCAACGTCGGGCTTTACCTCGTCATGGCCTACACCATGCTTGAGGTGTCGAACGCCATCGTCACCGGCGACCTGATCGAGGCCTTCACCCACAACATGGGCCTCGTGGGCGAGGTGGACAAACGCGCCTTCATGGTGCTGACGATCGTGTTTCTGGCGTGGCTCAACTACCGGGGCGTGCTGGCGACGCTGACGCTGAACCTCGTCATCACGGCGATCGCCTTCGCCGCCATCATGACGCTGTTCCTCTACGTGCGGCCCTGGGCGCCCGGCGAGACGCTGAAGCACGGCGACCTGCTGACCGGCCTGCCCTATGGCGGGCTCGGCATTCTGGCGGCGATGCATTTCGGCCTGTGGTTCTATCTCGGCATCGAGGGCACCACGCAGGCGGCCGAAGAGGTGCGCTCGCCCGCCCGCGCGCTGCCGCTCGGCACGCTGACCGGCGTGATGACGCTGTTGATCGCCGCCACCATCACCTGGTACGTGGGCACCGGCCTGATGCCGTGGGAGTATCTCGGACAGGCGGTCACGCCGCTCTACGACGCGGCCCGGCTCACCGGCAGCGGCCCGCTCGAGGTGTTCCTGTTCTTCGGCACGCTGTTCGCGACCATCGCCTCCGCGAACGGCTGCATCAACGACGCCTCCCGCGCGTGGTTCGCCATGGGGCGCGACCGCTACATGCCGGTCTGGTTCGGCGCGGTGCATCCCCGCTACCACACTCCGTTCCGCTCCATCGTGTTCTTCGTGCCGATCGCCATCCTGTTCGCGGTGTCGACCCCGCTCGACCAGACCATCACGCTGTCGATCCTGTCGGGCCTGCTCGGCTACACGCTGATGGCGCTGAGCGTGGTGATCTTCCGCCGCAAATGGCCGCTCGGGACCATCGACCGGGGCTATGTGCACCCGCTGCATCCCCTGCCGGCGATCCTGCTGCTGGTGCTGTGCGCGGTGACCTATGTGGCGGTGTTCCTGGGCTACGGCTCGCAGCTGCTGGCGATGATGGCCTTCTTCATCGTGGCCTCGCTGTGGTTCGCCCTGCACCGCTACAAGTATGTCCGCCGCGGCGACCAGTTCACCATGCGCTGGCCGAAGCCGAGAGGCTATTGAGCGCCGGTGGGGATGCCCGCGCCATGACCGCGACCCTCGTCGCCCTCGCCTGCGGCCTTCTGGCCGCAGGCTTCGCGCATGTGACGCTGAAGGCGGCGCGGCTCCGGGCCGCCCTCCAACGCGCCTTCCTCGCCGCGGGCGTCGGGCTGCTGGAGGACGGGCGGATCACCCCCGCCCCGTCCGGCTACGGAACCTTGCGCGGGCTCTGGCGCGGGCATGAAGTGGCGCTGACGCCGGTCGCCGAGGCGCTGGCCTTCCGCCGCTTGCCGCAGCTCTGGATCACGGTGACGCTCAAAGCTGACACGGGGCTCGACGCCGCGTTCGAGGCGCTGCGCCGTCCGACCGGCGCGGAGTTCTTCGCCGCCGGCGGCGGCCTGCCCCGCGCCTTCGCCCCGCCCCCGGACTGGCCGCAGGACACCGCCGTGCGCGGCGACGCCAAGGCGGCGATCGTCCTGCCCCTGATCGCCGCCACGCTCGCGCCGACGCTCGCCGAGCCGCGCTGCAAAGCGCTGCTCGCGAGCCCCACGGGCGTGCGCCTCGTCTGGCAGGCGGCGCAGGGGCGGCGCGGGGCCTATCTGCTGTTCCGCGACATCTCGTTCGACGTGACCAGCCTGCCCGCGTCCGAGATCGAGGCGCTGCTCGACAGCGCCCTCGATCTCTCCCAGCGCCTCAACGCCGCTCGGGCCGGGAGCGACCATGCGCAGGCCGCCTGATCCCCGCCTCGCGCTGCTGGCGGCGGCGCTCGCGCCCGGCGCCGGCCATGTCCTGATCGGCCGCGCCGGACGGGGTCTCGGCTTCGCCTTCTTCACGCTGCTGCTCGGCTGGCTGTCGACCAAGATCGCGCCGGACGACGCCTCGTTCCTCGGCCGGCACGCCGCCGGCGCCTTCGTCTGGGCGCTGTCGCTGCCCGACGCCTACCGCGCCGCCGCGCTCGATCGCCGGGCCGCCCGTCACCCGTAAAAACGCGACGTCAAGCCGCATCTGGCGCCTACTTTTTCCTCACGGGAAAAACTTTTGACATCGAACTGAAAGCCTGCATGATCCATGGCGACGACGGGCGGAAACGCCCGGCGGGCGACGTCTTCGGATCGGCGGCCAAACATGCCGACCGCGGGCGGGCGGACCTGAAGCAGTTGAAAAAAGAACAGCCGCCGGTGCGGTTCACAAACCGGGGCGACAACGAAGCGCCGCGAAACGCGCGGCCATCAGGTGATGGAACGGGGAACGAGCATGACCATAGCAGCCACGGGAGGTGCGGCCGCTGACAGCGGCCAGCAGCTCCATCGCAGCATTTCCTGGACCGGCGCCTTCTGGGTCGCGAGCGGCGTGCCCCCGCTGGTCCTGTTCTCCATTGGCGGCATCGCCGGCACCACCGGCACGCCGGCCTTCGCCATCTGGACGGCCTCCATGATGATGGGCCTGCTCCAGTCCTTCGTCTACGCCGAGATCGCCGGCCTGTTCCCGAACAAGTCGGGCGGCGCCTCCATCTACGGCGCAGCGGCGTGGGTGCGCTACGCCAAGCCCATCGCGCCGCTGTCGGTGTGGTGCAACTGGTTCGCCTGGACGCCGGTGCTGTCGCTCGGCTGCTCCATCGCGGCGGCTTACATCCTGAACGCCGTCGCCCCCGACGCCACCTCCACGCTGCGCACCTGGTCGCTCGCCTCCGGCACGCTCGGGCCGGTGTCGTTCTCGCTGAACTCGGCCTTCTTCATCGGCGCGGCGCTGATGCTTGGCACCTTCGCGGTCCAGCATCGCGGCATCCTCTCCACCGCGCGGGTGCAGAAGTACATCGGCCTGCTGGTCATCATCCCGCTCGCCATCGTCGGCGTTGCGCCGCTGCTGCAGAACGGCGTGAACTGGGCCAACTTCTCGCCCTTCGTGCCGCTGGCGGAAGCCTACAAGCCGGAGCCCGGCGCCTGGAACATCTCGGGCTGGACGCTGGTCCTCGGCGGCATGTTCATCGCCGCCTGGTCGACCTACGGCTTCGAGACCGCGATCTGCTACACGCGCGAGTTCAAGAACCCGAAGACCGACACCTTCAAGGCGATCTTCTATTCGGGCCTGCTCTGCACCGCGATCTTCGTGATCGTGCCCTTCACCTTCCAGAGCGAGCTCGGCCTCACGGGCATGCTCGAGACGCCGATCGTGGACGGCTCGGGCGTGGCGGCGGCGCTCGCCCACATGGTCGGCGGCGGCCCCATCGTCGAGAACGCGCTGGTCATGCTCATGATCCTCGCGCTGATGCTGTGCCTGATGACGGCGATGGCCGGCTCGTCGCGCACGCTCTACCAGGGCTCGGTGGACGGCTGGCTGCCGCGCTACCTCAGCCGCGTGAACGACCACGGCGCGCCGACCGCCGCCATGTGGACCGACCTCGCCGTCAACCTCGTGCTGCTCGCCATCGCCTGCGCCGACGCCACGTCGTTCTTCTTCATCCTCGCGGTGTCGAACTGCGGCTACATCATCTTCAACTTCCTGAACCTGAACTCGGGCTGGATCCACCGCATCGACAACGGGCACATCGAGCGGCCGTTCCGGGCGCCCACCTTCATCATCGCGCTCGGCGGCGTGTTCGCCTTCGTCAACGCGGTGTTCATGGGGGCCGGCGCCAAGGTCTGGAACCCGATGGCGCTCTGGGCCGGCCTGATCACCGCCGCCCTGATCATTCCGGTGTTCTTCTTCCGCCACTACATCCAGGACAAGGGCCAGTTCCCGGCCCAGATGCTGGAGGATCTGAAGGTCGGCGGGACCCAGTCCCTGAAGAGCGAACGCAAGGCCGGGGCCCTGCCCTACCTCACGCTCGCGGCCGGCGTCGCCACGGTGCTGATCGCCAACGCCATCTTCCAGTTCTGACGACGCCCGTCCTGGCGCGGGGCTTGCTCCCTGCGCCAGGACGACGACCTGAAGCAGCCGGAGAACGTCCCCTTATGTTGGCCGCGACCATCAAGAGCAGACCGATCTACGAAGGCCTGACGCTGGACGGGAGGGCGAGACGCCATCTCGTCGCCGCCGAAGGAGAAGGCGCGCTCGCCGTGCTCGACATGCTCGCCGGACAGGACGAGGCCCTGTCCCGCGCCACGCTGCTCTACGCGCCGGGCGGTTCGGCCGGACA
This sequence comes from Methylopila musalis, assembly GCF_042679725.1. Classification (NCBI taxonomy): domain Bacteria; kingdom Pseudomonadati; phylum Pseudomonadota; class Alphaproteobacteria; order Hyphomicrobiales; family Methylopilaceae; genus Methylopila; species Methylopila musalis. The sequence goes on along the minus strand of NZ_JBHTMX010000019.1, from coordinate 17,431 downwards.
GGAGCACGGCGCGGCGCTCGCCGGGCTGAAGCCCGACGGCTTCCACCCGCTGCCGACCGAGCCCACGCTGCTCAACCGGCTGGAGGTGATCCTCCAGACCGCCACCATGGGCACCCGGATCTACGTGGCCGGGACCGAGGGCTTCATCGGCAAGGTCATCGCGCTGGCGCAGACCCACGGCGTCGATCCGCAATCCGTCCGCGCCGAGCATCGCGGCTCGCTCGCCCGGCGCGTCCAGTGCGTCCACTGCAAGGGGATGACCGAGAACGTGACCGCCACCCCCTTCGTCTGCTCGCATTGCGGGCTTCATCTGTTCGTGCGCGACCACTACTCGCGCCGCCTCGGGGCGTTCCAGGGCGTCTGCGTCGACGCCGAGGTTCCGGGCGAGATCCCTCCGGTTGAGGAGCTGTTCCGATGAGCGGCGGCGTCGAGATTCCCGTTCGTGTCGTCGAGATCGAGCAGGCCGCGTCGAGCGTGAAGCGCTTCCGGCTCGCGCCCGTCTCGGGCGAGCCGCTGCCGCCGTTCTCCGCCGGCGCCCATGTGGTGGTGCTGATGCCGGCGGCGGACCGGACCATCCGCAACGCCTATTCTCTGATCGACCGGGCCGAGGACGGCTCCAGCTACCGCATCGGCGTGCTGCGCACGCCCCAGTCGCGCGGCGGCTCGGCGTTCATGCACGGCGAGGTCGCGGTCGGGACCGAGCTGAAGATCACCATGCCGGTGAACCTGTTCCCGCTGACGCATGGCGGGCGCAAGCATCTGCTGATCGCCGGCGGCATCGGGATCACGCCGATCCACGCCATGGCGGAGGAGCTTCGGCGCACCGACACGCCCTACGAGATCCACTACGCCATGCGCGACGCCGCGAGCGGCGCCTTCGTGGACGAGCTGCGCGCCCGCCACGGCGACAAGCTGAAGCTCTACCGCGACGACGTGCAGGAGACGCTGGCGGTGGACGCCATCCTGCCGAACCAGCCGCTCGGCACCCATCTCTACGTCTGCGGCCCGGCAGGCATGATCGAGGCGATCCTCGAAGGCGGCCGCGCGGCCGGCTGGCCGGAGGAGAACCTGCATTCCGAGCGCTTCCAGGCCCCGCCTATGGGCGAGCCGTTTTCGGTGCGCCTCGCGAAGGCCGGCATCACCTGCGAGGTCCGGGGCGACCAGAGCCTGCTGGAGGCGCTGGAGGCGGCGGGCGTCGACGCGCCGTTCCTGTGCCGCGGCGGCGCCTGCGGCCAGTGCGAGGCGAGCGTGCTCGAGGCGGACGGCGAGCTCGTCCACAACGACCACTACCTCACCGAGGCCGACAAGGCCTCCCGGACCAAGATCATGCTCTGCGTCTCGCGCCTCAAGGGCCGGGAGCTGGTGCTGGACCTCTGACCGCGGCCGGGACGGGACCCGCGCCCGTCACGTCTCCTCGACACCCCATTGAACGGAAACGCCCATGACCATCCAGTTCAAGCAGGAAACCTTCCGCGACGACTTCACCTTCTCGAACAGCCCGGAGGCGATCCGCCGCTTCCCGTTCCCGTTCGACAAGGACGAGTACATGTATGCGGTGAACATCGAGCAGCATATGCCGGGGCCGGCGAAGTCCCCGTTCGAGTTCCCGATCGACATCGACGAGCACTACGTCTCCGAGATGCGCGACCGGGCGCTGGTGCTGAAGGAGGACCCGCTGCGCTGCCAGTCCCTGCCGCACATGATCACCGCGGAATGGGACCTACTTGAACTCCTCATGGAGTCCATGGCGAAGAACTATCCCGAGCACTTCACCCTGACCCGGGACGGCGACCGCTGGCGTTGGGTCAACCGGCCGCTCGGCATCGACCAGAGCTTCACCTTCGGCGACGTCTCCACCCTGCCCCAGCCGCCGATGGAATACGTCACCCGCCAGTGCCAGGGCGACTTCGCGCTGCTCGACCAGCGGCTCGACAATCTCTGGATGGACGCCGGGATGATCACCACCCAGGCGGACTGGTCGCTCGACTTCGACATCGGCATGAACTTCATGGAATGGCATGCGCCGGTGCCGCTGGCCCACGACATGGGCATTTTCGAGCGGGCGCTGAAGTTCATGCTGAACCTGCAGCAGGGCCGTCCCGTGCGCCGGCTGAACTGGACTATGACCGTCAATCCGCGGCTCGACACCAGCCCGGAGAACTACCACAAGTGGGGCACGGACCGGACCACCGTGACGCCCGAGAACGTGGGCGACAAGGTGCATCTGCGCGTGGAGCTTCAGGCGCTGTGGCGCCTGCCGCGCTCCAACGCCATCGTGTTCTCGATCCGCGCCTACATGATCAAGATGAACGAGCTCGTCACGGTCCCGAAATGGGGCCGCCGCTTCCACCGCGTGCTGCGCGACCTGAAGCCGGAGCTCGCCGACTACAAGGGCCTGACGCGCTACCGCGCCGACACCGTCGCGTGGCTGTCCGCCTACGACGACGGCGCGCCGACCTCGCCGGGCTTCTTCCCCGATCCCGAATGACGGCGGGCGGCCGCTCGGGCCGCCGCGTTCGCCGGACATGACGTTTCGGGCGGCCCGCGCAGGACCGCCCGCGGGCGCGCGCGCCCGAACCCCGCCCCGCCTTCCGAACACCTGAGGACACGCCGACATGGCCACCACCGCCGACGACTTCCCCCGCAAGAACGCGCTGTTCTCCCGCCACCGGGCGCTCGGCTCCGCGCTCGACAGCGACTGGAACGGCATGCCGATCCCGCAGAACTACGACAGCGACCCCTATGAGGAGACCACGATCGTCCGGTCCAAGGCCGGCCTGTTCGACGTCTCGGGCCTGCGGATGATCAACGTCTCCGGCCCCGAGGTCGTGAAGGTTCTCAACCACATGCTGACCTCCGACGTGGACCGGCTGAAGCCCGGCCAGTCGGCGATCTCCAACATCGTGGACGAGAACGGCGCGCTGATCGACGACGTGCTGGTCTACCGCGACGGCCCGACCGACTTCCGCCTCAGCCACGGCGGCGGCTCGCTCGAGGACGTGATCGGCGGCTTTTTCGAGGGCGCCGACGCCACCTGGGCCAAGGACGACGACGTCCACATCCTGTCGCTGCAGGGCCCGCTGGCGCTCGACGTTCTGGCGCCGCACACGCCGTTCGACCTGCCGAAGCTGAAGTATTTCGAGCACGCGCCGGCCGAGCTGTTCGGCAAGTCCGTGTCGCTCGCCCGCGGCGGCTACTCCGCCGAGCGCGGCTACGAGGTGTTCTGCTCGGCCGCGGACGCGCCCGCGCTGTGGGACGCGATCCTGGAGGCCGGCAAGCCGTTCGGCGTGGTTCCGGCGTCGTGGTCGTGCCTCGACATCGTCCGCGTCGAGGGCGCGCTGCTGTTCTTCCCCTTCGACATGCCCCAGGGCGACACCACCCCGTGGGAGGTCGGCGCGGACTGGACGATCGACCTGTCCAAGGCCGATTTCAACGGCAAGGCAGCCCTTGCTGAAAAAAAGGGCAAGGAGCGCGTCGCGCAAGTGGGCATCGAGATCGACGCCCATGAGGCGATCGAACCGGGCGCCAAGATCGTCAAGGACGGCAAGGAAGTCGGCTCAGTCAACAGCACGACGTACAGCCGCCACCTCATGAAATCGATCGCTCTCGCCCATGTCGAACCGTCACTGAAAGCTGTCGGAACCTTCTTCGAGGTCGTTTCTCCGGCCGGAACGTTTACGGCTCATGTTGTTCGGACGCCGTTTTACGATCCGCACCGCCTGAGGACCCATCCTCTGGACGAGCGCGCGTCATAATTTCGTCACGCCTTGGCAAAACCTGTGGCGCAAAAGCATCATAGCGCCAAATCGGTTGCGGAGCACAAAAATCAGGCTCGACTTCAGGCGGGGGCTCGTCGATTTTGACTAGCAACCGCCTGACGTTTCACAGGAATCGGGGAATTAAGAGATGATGAAGTTTACGGGTGTCGCAGTCGGAACGCTGATGTGCGCCGCTGGTCTTTCGGTTTCCGGCGCCGCGTTCGCCGCGGACCTGGCTGTTCCTGAGGCGGCCATCATCGAGACGGCGCCGTCGCCGATCGACGTCGCTTTCGGCGTGAAGTTCACCTCGGAATACGTGTTCCGCGGCATCCAGCAGGCCGACAAGGGCCCCGCGGTGCAGGGCTACGCCGAAGTTCAGGCGTTCGACTGGATCTACGCCGGCGTGTGGGCGTCGAGCGTGAAGTTCCCGCAGGGCTACGGCTTCTCCGACCCGGCGGCTGAGATCGACGTCTACGGCGGCCTGCGTCACACCTGGGACGCCATCACCCTCGACGTCGGCGGCCTGTACTACTGGTATCCGGGCGAAGCCAACCTCGCCTTCGTCGGCGGCGTGCCGGTCAAGCCCGCCCACATCGACTACTGGGAAATCTATGCCAAGCCGTCCTACGCCTTCGGCGACCTCGGCAGCATCGGCGCCACCGTGTTCTGGACCGCTGACTTCGTGAACAGCGGCGCTGACGCCACCTACGCCTCGGTGGTCGGCAAGCTGAACGTTCCCTACGAGATCTATCCGGACGTCGGCCTCTACGTGTCGGGCGAGTTCGGCAAGCAGTGGGCCGGCAAGACCGACGCCGGCTTCAACCTGCCGAACTACCTGACCTGGAACGCCGGCTTCGGCATCACTTACAAGGCGATCACCGTCGACTTCCGCTACTCCGACAGCGATCTGTCGGCTCGCGAGTGCGGCGGCTTCTCCGGCGTCCGCACGTGGTGCGGCGATCGCTACATGGTCGGCGTCTCCTTCGACACCGCCCTCTCCAAGCTGAAGTGATCCCGGTCCGCCGTCAGGGCGGATCACAGGACCAAACGGGAAACCCCCGCGCCATGGCGCGGGGGTTTTTCGTTGTCGGGCTTTCTAGGCGGCAGCTCTAAGAGGGATCGCCAAGGCGATCCCGCGTTCGTCACCTCCGGCGCGTCGGAACGAGGGGTCAGCGAGCGGCCTCGGCGCCGGCTCAGCGACCGAAACAACGCCCGCATGGCCCCGGACATGTCAGACAGCGACGCAGGGCGTCCTGAGCCCGCCTTATGCGCCCAGCGATCGCCGCCCCACCGCCCCAGCCTCAGTCGGCCGGCCAGAGCGCCCGCAGGCCGCCGTCCGCGCCGAACACCGGGCCGGTGGCGGGGCGCGGGGCGGCGGTCACGCGAGCCTGCGCCTCGGTCCGCTGATGGGGGTCGCTGATTTCGTCATAGGGCTGGTCGGGCGGATAGGCGCCGACCACGGCGAAGTCCTCGCTCGCCGCCTCGCGCCGATGCCCGACGCCCGGCGGCAGCACGGCCACGTCGCCGGCCTCAACGCGCACAATCTGGCCCGCCTCGCCGCCGAGCCGCAGATCGGCCCAGCCGGACACCACGGCGAGCGCCTCCGCGGTGGCGGAATGGTAGTGGTCGTAAGCGTAGACGCCGCCGCGCCAGAAGCCGCCCCAGCCATTGGCGCCGAACAGCGCCTCGGCCGTCACCACGCCGTCTTCGCCGCGGGGCGCGAACGCGCCGCGATGGATCAGCGCGGGCCATCGCGGGTGGTTCGGGATCGTTCCGTCATCGACGAAAGTCAAAGCCTCCGTCACCAGTTCGTCACGCGCTGACTTCAAGGCCTTGGTCTCCTTGGGAGGGTGCGCCGCAGCGTCAAGTTGAACGATTCCACGGCGTTCAAGTTCCTCCGCCGGAGGGCTCCGGGGGCCTCCATCCCGGCTTGACGGGACCCGGCGCATATGCGCCATTGTCGCGTCAGCAATCAGATGTTTGGACGCTTTGTCTGGCTTGCATGCGGCGTTCGCGCCGAAAGCTACTGCCTCTACGACACGAGCCAAATTCGGATTGCGCACGACCGGCGTCCATCCGCCGTCGGTCTTTTGCGCACAAGCGCTTGCTCATGTGGAGGCGATCATGCCGAGCGGCACCGTCAAGTTCTTCAACACCCAGAAGGGTTATGGCTTCATTCAGCCGGACGACGGCTCGAAGGATGTGTTCGTGCACATTTCCGACGTCGAGCGTTCGGGCCTGCACACCCTCGTCGAAGGCCAGAAGGTGGCGTTCGAGGTGGTGATGGAGCGTGGCAAGACCAAGGCCGCGAACCTGCGCGCCGAGTGATCCTCACGGCCCTGCACGGGCCGTTCGATCGCGACGACAAAAGAAAACGGGGCGCTCCACAGCGCCCCGTTTTCTTTTGCGGCCCCCCGGCCGCGCCTGGCGCGCCGGGACGGCGTAGTCCGCGCCGGATCGAGACCTTCGGAGAGCGCGCAGGCGAGCCTTGCCGCGCCCGCGTCACGCCCTGCGCGACGGCCCCGCCACAGCCTTCAGAACGCGCCGATGACGACGGCGCCCACGACCACGACGGCCGCGGCAAGCGCCATCACGTCGAAATTTTTCACAAGGCCCATATGGGTTTCTCCTGAATTCACCTCGCTTATATACTCTATCCTTTTCATAGACAATATGAGTGATCCCCCCGCGCGAGACGTTCCGCACCGCGCTGGCCGCATAGCCAAGCGCCGTCGATCCGCTCCCGACGATCGCACGACGGCGCAAGGCACGGACCGCCCGCCGCGCCCCTTGCACCGCCCGCTCGCCCTTCCGCGCGGCGACGCACGCCGGCTCCCCCGCGCCGTTTGATCTCCCGCCTCCCCTCGCCGCCCATCGAACCGCCGCCGCATTTCAAGCCGCGCCCCAACAGCGAAACCTTGGCCGCAGGTGCAGCGCAAAATTGCTTCTGAGAACCACTTGCAAAAACTTTTGTTGCGAACGACACTCAAAAGCGTTCCAGACAGCGACGCGCGGCCCCATGACCCAAGCCTCCGACACCGTGACCGACTCCCCCTTCTCCGGCTGGCGGGGGCGTCCCGGCGAAGCCTCGCTCGCGGAGGTGAACGCCTCGGTGCGGGTGGGCGGGCGCTCTCCGCTGCGCCGCTTCCTCGCGTTCTTCGGCCCCGGCTATCTGGTGGCGGTCGGCTACATGGACCCCGGCAACTGGGCGACCTCGCTCGCGGGCGGCTCCCAGTTCGGCTACACGCTGATGGCGGTGGTGGCGCTGTCGAGCCTGATGGCGATCCTGCTGCAGGCGTTGTGCGCGCGGCTCGGCGTCGGCGCCGGCCGCGATCTGGCGCAGGCCTGCCGCGACGCCTTCCCGAAGCCGGTCGCCTTCGTGCTGTGGATCCTGGCGGAGGCGGCGATCTGCGCCACCGACCTCGCCGAGGTCATCGGCACCGCGATCGGCCTCAACCTGCTGTTCGGCATACCGCTCGAGATCGGCGTGATCATCACCGCGCTCGACGTGTTCCTGGTGCTGATGCTGCAGCGGATCGGCTTCCGCTGGATCGAGGCCTTCGTGATCGGCCTGCTGATGGTGATCGCCGCCTGTTTCGCGATCCAGCTCGCCATGGCGGACCCGGACTTCGGACAGGTGATCCGCGGCCTCGCGCCGACCACCGATCTCGTCACCAATCCGGCCATGCTCTACATCGCGCTCGGCATCGTCGGCGCGACCGTGATGCCGCACAATCTCTACCTGCACTCCTCCGTGGTGCAGACCCGCGCCTATGGCCGGGACGAGGCCGGCAAGCGGGAGGCGATCCGCTTCGCCACCCTCGACTCCACCGTGGCGCTGTCCTTCGCCTTCCTGATCAACGCCTCGATCCTGATCCTCGCCGCCGCCGCCTTCCACATGAACGGCCGCACCGAGGTGGCGGAGCTCGGCGAGGCGCACACGCTGCTCGGCCCGCTGCTCGGCGGCGCGATGGCGGCCACCGCCTTCGGCGTGGCGCTGCTGTGCTGCGGGCTGAACTCCACCGTCACGGCGACGCTCGCCGGTCAGGTGGTGATGGAGGGCTTCCTGCGCATCCGGCTCGCGCCCTGGCTGCGCCGGCTGATCACCCGCGCCATCGCCATCGCGCCGGCGATCGCCGTCACGCTGCTCTACGGCGAAAGCGGCACGGCCAAGCTGCTGGTGCTGAGCCAGGTGGTGCTGAGCCTGCAGCTGCCCTTCGCGGTGATCCCGCTGGTGTGGTTCACCGCCAGCCGGTCCAAGATGGGGGCCTTCGTCGCTCCGCGCTGGATGAGCGTTCTCGCAGCCCTGGTGGCGGCGGTGATCGTGGCGCTCAACGTGAAGCTGGTGATCGACTTCCTCAGCGGGGCGTGACGGACGCCGCAGGCGTCGGCGCCGTCGAGGGCGTCAGCGCCTTCGGCGCCGGCTTCGCCGCCACCGCCCGGGGCCAGCCGGCGCCGCCGGGCGCGGGCGCGCCGTCCGTCTCGATCGACGGCAGATCGTTCAGCCGCACGAAGCGCGCGCCGTTCGCCTTCAGCAGCCGCACGCCCTCCACCACGCCGGCGCCCGCCGGGCGCTTCGGCTGGTTCACATGGGCGATGATGACGTCGCCGTTGCGGGCGGCCGCGATGCGGCGGGCGACGGCGGCGGCGGGGAGCGAGGCGCCCATGTCGCCGTTGAGAGAGAAGCCCGCGATGCGGTGGCCGTCGGCGCGGATGGCGTCGAGCGCGTCGCGGCTGTAGCGGGCGGTGGCGTCACGGTACCAGCGCGGCCGGACGCCGGTCGCGCCCTCGATCGCCCTCGCGCCGCCCTCCACCTCCCGCCGCACCGCGTCGAGCGAACCGGCGGTCGGGATGCCGAACATGGAAGGCGCGTCGGTGATGGCCGGCACGTGCCAGTCGCCGTGGTTCTCGATCTCGAACAGGTCCGGCCGCGCCCGCATGCGCGCGAAGGCCTCGGCGTTGCCCATGAGCCAGCGGCGGGTGATGAAGAAGGTCGCCGGCACGTTGTCGGCGATCAGCGCGTCCAGCACGCGCAGGTCGGTCGCGCCGGAGCAGGCGTCCAGCGTCAGCGCCACGGTGCGCGGCCCGGCGGATCGGACGTCGAGGGTGAGACGCGGTTCGTAGTCGGCGGCGCGGGCCGTCACAGGCGCGGCGATCACAGGCGCGGCGAGCGCCAGCGCGGCGGCGAACAGGGCAGCATGGGGCGGCATGGGCGCTCTCGCCTCGGACGCGGCCATGGGTCCCGGCCGCCTCCCGGCTTTACGCCCGCGCGACGCCGCCGTCGATCCCCGGAGGCGTGGGGCCTCGCAGCCGCCCGGTCAGGCCGCCGCGGCGATGCGGTCGAGATAGGGCTGGATGCTGCGCTCCGCGAGCGGGCGCACATGGGCGTCGAGCCGCGGATAGAGCGTGTCCAGCACCTCGGCCAGCGTCGCCGCGCCGTCGTCGAGCGCCTTGCGCACCGCGACCTCCCGCGCCTCGCGCTCCCGCAGCAGGTCCTCCATGTGCCCGCGCGGATTGGCGAGCGGCGGCCCGTGGCCGGACAGGTGGATGCTGTCGCCCCGGGCGAGCAGGCGCTTCAGGCTCGCCATGTAGTCGGTGAGATCGCCGCCGCCCGGCGCCAGCACCGAGGTCTGCGACCAGGCCATGACGTGGTCGCCGGTGAACAGCACGCCGTCGGGCCGGGCGAAGGCCAGATGGTCCGGCGCGTGGCCGGGGGTGTGCAGCACTTCGAGCCCGGCGATGCGGTCGCCCTCGTCCAGCGTCTCGTCCACCGCGACGCCGAGGCCCGCGGCCGCGGGGTGGGCGTAGACCGGCGCGCCGGTCGCCGCCTTCAGCGCCGGCGCGGCGCTCACATGGTCGCGGTGGTGGTGGCTGAGAAGGATGCCCTCCACCGCCCCGCCCGCGGCCTCGACGATCGCCGCCACATGGGCGGCGTCGTCGGGGCCCGGATCGAGCACGAGCGCGCCCCGCTCGCCCTCGATCAGGTAGGTGTTGGTGCCGTGATAGGTCATCGCGCCGGCGTTCGGCGCCACGATCCGCCGCACGCCCTTCACCAGCCGCAGCGGACGGCCGCGGGACGGCTCCGGTTCGGACAGGAACGCCATGGCCGGGCCCTCAGGAGCCGAAGGCGTAGCGCAGGCCGATCAGGACGCTATGGTTCAGCCCGTCCTCGACCTTGGTCTTGATGGGGAACGAGCCGAAGCGCGACTCCTCCACCCGCCCCTTGTAGCTGCGGTCGCTCAGAAGGCTCATGAGCCGGTATTCGGCGGTCAGCGACAGGCCCTCCGAGATCGGGGCGGCGGCGCCCACGATTCCCTGCAGCGCCACGCCGCCGTCGGTGTCGCGATGGCGCACGAACTCGCCCGGCTTGGTGACATAGACGTTGTTCCAGCGCGACCAGCCGTAGCCGACGCCCGCGCCCACATAGGGCTTGATCGAGGTGTTCAGCCCGTAGGCCGCCAGATCGAAGTCGTAGAACACGTTGGCGAACACGGCCGTGGTCTCCTGCCGGCCGCCCGCCTTCTCGTTCAGCAGGGCGCCGGCGGTGGCGCGGTCGAAGCCGTTGCGGCGGTGGCTCGCCTCGGCCTCGACGCGGAAACCGTTGCCGAAGTCCCAGCCGAGGCTGCCGAGCGCGATCCAGCCGGTCTCGGAGCGGATCCAGCCGCCGGGCTGGCGGCCGAACGGCGCGTCCACATGCGGAATGTCCTGCTTCTGCAGGAAATTCACGCCGCCGCCGAGGGCCACGTAAGGTCCGCCGTGGCGGATGGCCGGAACCTCGACCACGGGATCGACGCCGAGATCGGCGGCGAAGGCCGCGGCCGGCGCGAGCGACGCGGCGACGGCCGCGGCGGCGATACGTTTCAGGCGCATGTCATTCCCCCACATGTCTCTGTCTATACGTTGAACCATTGCGTCGAAAGGCCGACAAGACATTTATTTGTCGCATGACAATGTCATATTTACTTCATGTGTCGCGCGATCTTCATCCGAAGCTGAAGCTGAACGCCTTGAACCCGGCTTTCGGGGCGCGGAGGATCAGCGTCCGCTCCCGGCCCTCGTCGCTGTCGAACAGCGTGTAGAGCCGCGCCTCCCCGACGCGGACGGGCGGCTGGGCGACGCCGTCGACCTCGATTTCAAGCTCCACCGGCTCGGCGCTGCTGGCGACGAGATGCGCCTTAGCCGCCGTGAAGCGCAGCGCGATGGTTCCGCCGTCCTGCTCTAGCGCGGCGCTTTCCGGCTCCAGCCGCCAGCGGCCCTGAAGCGCGAAGGCGTTCGCGGGCAGGCTCGCGGGACGGGTGTAGGCCTGCGGCCCGGCGGCGGGCGTCTCCGGGCTCGCCAGCCGGTCGACGCGGATGAGGCCGAGATGGATTTCCGGCGTCGCGGCCCGGTTCGCCTCCGCCGCGGGCGTCGCCCCGGCGGAGGTCGCGGCCAGCAGTTCGGCGATCTTCGTCTCGACGGCGTCGTAGCCGCCCTCGCCCTCGTGCCGCAGCGCGATCTGGCCGTCCTTGTCGATCAGCACGGTGGTCGGCCAGGCTCGGGCCCGGAACGCGCGCCAGGTGCCGTAGGCGTTGTCCTGCGCCACCGGATAGCCGATGCCGAAGCGCGCGACCGCGCGGGCCACGTTGCCGGGATCGCGCTCGAAGGCGAACTCCGGCGTGTGGACGCCGAGGATGACGAGGCCCTTGTCCTTGTAGGCCTCGTGCCACTTCACCAGCGTCGGCAGCGTGCGGACGCAGTTGACGCAGGCGTAGGTCCAGAAATCGATCAGGACCACCTTGCCCTTGAGCGCGTCGAGCGTCAGCGGCTTCGAGTTCAGCCAGCCGTCGAGCTTCTGCAGCGGCGGGGCGGGCTCGGCCGCGGCCGGCACGGCGGACGCCGCCGCCACCACCGCCACGAGCGCCGCGCGAACACGACCTAGCATCGTCACAGGCCCACCTTTCCGTTCGGATAGAATTGGGACAGCCAGGCGACGACCTGGGTGTCGTATTCGAAGTAAATCGCCAGCGCGACCGCGACGGTGACGACGCCGAACACGAGCTGCGCCGGGCGGGCGTAGCGGGCGAGCGACCGCGCGGAGGTCGACGCGGCCTGTCCGCCATAGGCGATCAGCGCCATGGGCACGGCGGAGCCGAGCGCGTAGACCGCGATCAGCAGGCTCGAACGCGCCACGTCCTCCTGGGTCGCGATCAGGGTGAGGATGGAGCCCAGCACCGGCCCGGCGCAGGGCGTCCACACCACCGCGAGCGTCATGCCCAACACGAAGCCGCCGAGATGCCCCGGCCCCGCCTTGGCGCCGATGGCGTGGGCGCGCCCGAACAGGCCGCCAAGGCGCGCGGTCACCCAGTCGAGCGGCCGCGGCCAGATCATCAGCAGGCCGAACACCAGGAGCAGCACGATGGCCGCGCCCCGGATCGTGTTCGGCGACAGGCCGAGCAGGGTCGGGAACAGGCTGAGCGTGATCGCGAGCCCCGCGAAGGCGACCACGAAGCCCGCGGCGATGAACAGCGGCCGCCAGCGGCTCGTCCGTCCGACCGAGGCCCCGAAGAGCACCGGCAGGACGGGGAGCACGCAAGGCGCGCCGACGGTCAGCACGCCGGCGGCGAAAGCGAGGGCGATGTCGAGCATGGGCCGGTCCCGTCGCGCGCCCGCCTCACATGGGCGGCTTCACGCCGTCCGTCTCCACCACCACCTGCGCGGCGGCGAGGCCCTCGGCCTTGGGGATCGCCAGCAGGAACACGGTCTTGCCGGCGGTGAGCGCCGAGGCGTCGAGCGGCGTGAACGAGACCACGGGCGCGTCGTCCGGCACCACGATCTCGGCCGTGCGGCCCTTGTAGGCCACCTTGAGCGTCCGGCCCTTCGGCGCCTCGACCACGCCCTCGACGGTGGCGTTGGTCATCACCGCGTCGGGGGCGAGGTCCCACGGGACCTGCCCCTCGTTCTGGCCGCGCAGCGCCTCGGGGAAGATGTGAACCTCGAGCGCCTGCAGCCCGCCGTCGGGACCGGGGGCGGCGGCGGACGACACATAGTCGCCCGCCTTGATGTCGGAGAGCTCGCGCTTGACGACGCCGGCCACCGCGACGGTGGGCGCGAGCGCCACGGCCACCACGGGGCCGGCCGCCGTCTTCACGTTGAGAGCCCCGTTCTGGAATGACTCGATCACCCCCCGCACCGGCTGGGGACGAACCTTGGGCGCCTCCGCGAAAGCGGGGGCGACGATGGCGACGGTTAGAGCGGCGGCGAGAGCGATGGTCGAGCGCATGGGCTTCTCCTCGATGGGGCGTGGCGTGTCCGCGGGGGAGCTTCGCGGTCAGTCGATCGGGCGGGCCGAGGATGCCGGCGGGCGCTGGCCGCGCTCCAGCACGGCGATCGCCATGGCGGAGCCGACGAGCTCATGCACCTTGGCGGTGGGGTACTCGCCGGTCAGGAACACGTATTTTTCGGGATCGCAGGCGGCCTTGTCGTCGAGGCAGACGCCGTCGACATTGGTCAGGCCGAACTCGGGCCCATGGGCGATCAGGCCGTTGACGAAGTCGCCGAAGCGCCAGCGCACCAGCTCGAACTTCGCGTCCTTCTGGACGCGGTCCAGCATGACGTCGAACTTCTGGTTGTAGAGCGCGGACAGCCGGGTCGCGCGCTTGGTCGCCTCGGGGCCGAACTTTTTCACGATCGGGGCGTGGCCGATGTCGATGAAGTCGGGCGCGAAGATGGTCTTCGCGCCGGCGTCCTGCAGCCGGCCCATGGCGGTCTCGATGCCCGTCACGGCGTCGTCGAGGATCTTTTCGGCGGCGCGGTCGTCCATGGTCTGGACGGCGAGCACCACGTCGTTGCCGCCGATGAACAGGAAGTGCAGCGCCTTCGGATCGGCCTTGCCGTCGTTGCGGGCCAGATAGGCGTCGACCTGCTTCGGCAGGTCATGGGCGCCGGCGCCGCCCGCGAGCGCGTCGGAGACGGCGAAGTTCGTGCCGCCCTGCTTGCCCGCCAGATGCAGCGAGGCGTCGGCCTTCAGGCCGAGGCGCTTCGCCAGCACGTCGATGGCGAGCGGGCCGTTGGCGTTGCGGTTGTTGTAGAACGGCGCCGGGTAGTCGCCCTTCTCCGAGGCGAAGTTGCCGGTGTCGGTCAGCGCGCCGCTGAAGGCCACGAGCTGGCTGAAGGGTTCGGCCGCCCTGGCTGACAGCGGCGCGGCGGCGATGAGGGCGCCGAGGGCGACCCGGCGCAGAAGCGTTGCGAGCGTCATGATCGTCGTCTCCCGAAGAAGGTTCAGTCGAGGAACTGCGCGAGCCGGTCGGCGAGGTGGCCGACCTGGGGCTCGGACAGCATGGTGACGTGGGTGCCGGGCGTCGCCGCCACCGCGACGGGGCCGGCGGCGAAGGCCCGCCAGCCGAGCGTCGAGGACGCCACGTCAGCGCCGTCGTCGTCCGCCGCCGAGTAGTCGTAGTCGGGGTGGTAGGTGGCGGCCCGGAACAGGGCGAGCGGCACGGGGCGGGGGTTCTCCGGCGCGTAGCGCATGCGGCTGTTGGCGACGAAGACCCGCAGGAAGCCGCGGATCTGGGCCACGGCGTCGCCGGACGGCATCAGGCCCGCGGCCTGCAGCTTCGCCTTGACGTAGGCGTAGCGCTCGTCCTCCGGCAGCGGCCGCAGGTCCTCCTCGCGGATGCCGAGATCGGTCCCGGCGTCCTCCGCGAGCACGCTTCCGACCTTGGCGAGCCAGACCGCGTCGTCGTCCGCCTCGATGGTGTTGAGCCGACCGGCCTCATCGCGCGGCGCGGGCGCGTCGAGGATGGCGAGCCGCTCCACCGTCTCGCCCTGGCGCATCAGCTGCTGGGCGATCTCGAACGCGACCAGCCCGCCGAAGCAGTGGCCGCCGAGCCGGTAAGGCCCCGCCGGCTGCACCGCGCGGATCGCGGCGACGCATTCCTCGGCGATGGCCTCGACCGAGGTCAGCGGCTCCGACCGGCCGTCGACGCCCCGAAGCTGCAGCCCGTAGAACGGCCGCGAGCGCGGCATCTTCGCGGCGAGGCGCTGGTAATAGAGCACGTTGCCGCCGCCGCCCGCGACACAGAAGAACGGCGCCTCGTCGCCCTCCACCCGGATCGGCACCAGCGGCGACCAGGGCAGCTCGCCCTCGCCCGAGCGCAGCCGCTCGGCGAGCTGCTCGATGGTCGGGTTCTGGAACAGCGTCGAGATCGGAAGCTCGACGCCATAGGCGCGCTCGATCTCCGCCATCAGGTGGACGGCGAGCAGCGAATGGCCGCCGCGCTCGAAGAAGTCGTCGCGCACGCCCACGTCGCGCGCGCCGAGCAGCTTCTCCCACATGGCGGCGAGCCGCTGCTCCACCGCGTCGCGGGGCGGAACGCCCGCGCCCGCGCCCTCGCCGGAGGGCTCGGGCAGCGCCGCATGGTCGAGCTTGCCGTTGCCGGTGAGCGGCACCGCCGCGATCGCGACGAAGGCGGACGGGACCATGTAATCGGGCAGCCGCGCCGACACATGGGCGCGCAGATCCGAGGCCGAAGGCGCCTCGTCGCCGGCGGGGACGATGTAGGCGACGAGGCGCTGGCCTCCCGCTCCGCCGTCGCGGGCCGCGACGACGGCGCCGGAAACGCCGGGATGGTCGGCGAGCGTGGCCTCGATCTCGCCGAGCTCGATGCGGAAGCCGCGGATCTTCACCTGCTTGTCGATGCGGCCGAGATACTCGATGTCGCCATCGGGCAGGTAGCGGGCAAGGTCGCCGGAGCGGTAGAGCCGCGCCGTGGAATCGTCCGTGAACGGATCGGGCAGGTAGCGCGCGGCGGTCAGCTCCCCGCGCTCGTGGTAGCCGCGGGTGACGCCCGGACCACCCACATGGATCTCGCCCGCGACGCCGATCGGAACCTCGAGCCCGCGGGGATCGAGCAGGCGCAGCTGCAGGTCCGGGATCGGAACCCCGATGGCGCTGCGCGGCCGGTCGAGATCGGGCGCGCGCACCACGCGGTAGCTGGAATGCACCGTGGTCTCGGTGATGCCGTACATGTTGACCACGGTCGGGCGCTGGTCGCCATAGCGCTCGAACCAGGGCCTCAGGCTTTGCAGATCCAGGGCCTCGCCCGCGAAGATGATCAGCCGCAGGCTGAGCGGCTCCGGCAGCGGCCGCCGCCCCTCCTCCGGCGCCAGCAGGCGGAAGGCGGACGGGCTCTGGTTCAGCACCGTCACGTTGTGGCGGGCGATCAGCTTCAGCGTCTCCGCCGGCGAGCGGGTGACGAGGAACGGCGCGATCACGATGCTGCCGCCATGGGCGAGCGCGCCCCACAGCTCCCACACCGAGACGTCGAAGGCGAAGGAGTGGAACAGCAGCCAGACGTCGTCGGGGCCGAAGCGGTACCAATGGGCGGTGCGCTGGAACAGCCGCGCCACGTTGCCGTGCTCCACCAGCACGCCCTTGGGCCGCCCCGTGGTGCCGGAGGTGTAGATCACATAGGCGAGGCTGCTCCCCGTCAGCGCCGGCTCGGGGTTCGAGGCGGGCCGGGTCGCGATCTCGCCGCCGTCGGCGTCGATGCGGACGACCTCCGCGCCGGTCCCCTCGAACAGGCCGGCGAGCGCGTCCTGCGTCACCACGAGCTTCGCGGCGCTGTCCCCGATGATGAAGGCGAGGCGGTCCTTCGGCGAGGCCGGATCGAGCGGCACATAGGCGCCGCCCGCTTTCGTCACGCCGAGGATGCCGACCACCATCTCGATGGAGCGCTCGGCGCAGAGCGCCACCAGATCGTCCGGCCGGACGCCCTTCGCGATCAGGTGATGCGCCAGCCGGTTGGCGCGGGCGTTGAGGTCGCCATAGGTGACCTCCTCATCCTCGAACGTGAGCGCCACGGCGTCCGGCGTCTCGGCGGCGCGCGCCTCGAAGGCGCGGTGGACGAGCGGCGGCGCGGGCAGCGGCTCGGGCGCCGGGTTGCGGTCCGCGAGGAAGCGGCGGTCGGCCTCGGTCAAAAGGTCGAGCCGGCCGATCGGCGTCGCCGGATCGGCGACCACGCTCTCCAGCAGCCGGATGTAGTGGGCGCCGAAACGATCCACGGTGTCGGCGTCGAACAGGGCCGGATCGTATTTCAGCCAGCCCCAGAACACGCCGCCGGCGTCGATCAGCTCCAGATCGAGGTCGAACTGACCCTCCTGCTGGCGAATGTCGTAATATTCGATCGTGAGCGGCCCGAGCTTCGCGGTCTCGCCGGTCTTGGCGCCCGCGAGCAGGTCCAGCGCGCCGCCGGAGCGCTGCGCCTTCTGCAGCACGAACGAGGCCTGGAACAGCGCCGTGACGCTCGGATCGCGCTTCGGCCGCAGCCGCTCCACGATCAGCGGGAACGGAAACGCCTGCCGCTCCATGGCGTCGAGCACGGTGGCGTGGGCGTGGGCGAGGAAGGCGCGGAACGGCGCCTCCATGTTCAGCTCGACGCCCACCACGAACGGATTGACGAAGTAGCCGACCACGTCGTTGAAGCCCGGATCGAGCCGGCCCGAGGCGCGGGAGCCGACCGCCACCCGCTCCTGTCCCGACAGACGGCCGAGCAGCACATGATAGGCCGCCAGCATCAGGGTGAACGGCGTCACCCCCTCCTGCCGGGCCAGCGCCTTGACCGCGTCGGCGAGCGCGGCCGGAACCTCGATCGGGCGCGAGGCGCCGCCGAGGCCGCGCGCCGGCGGACGGGGCC
>NZ_JBHTMX010000018.1:0-30502 GCF_042679725.1 Methylopila musalis | reverse complement strand
CCGGTCGCCGAACATGCCGCCCATCTCGAGCCGGTCGGTCGTCGCCGCCAGCCGCGCAGCCACCACCAGCGGCTCGCCGCGGTAGATGTCCGGCAGCGTGCGCGGCGTCACGTCGGCGCCGCCCGCGCCGAAGGTCGCCGACAGGCCGGTCACCGCCGGGCTCTCCAGCTTGGCGAACAGCTCGCGCATCCGCGTGTCCACCTCTTCGGCCGAGCCGATCTGGGTGAAGGCGCCGCGGCCGAGCTCGGCGGCGCGCGTCATGAGGAAGCCGTTCGGCGCCGAGCCGATGCCGACCATGAACAGGCGCGAGCGGCCGCGGCCGGCGCCGATGGCGTCGAACATGCGCTGCTCGTCGCCGATGGCGCCGTCGGTGAGGAACACGATCTGGCGGACGCGCTCGACATCGTCCGGGCGCGGATCGGCGAGCGCGGCCTGCAGCGGCGCCAGCATCTCGGTGCCGCCGCTGGCGCTGATGCGGGCGACGAAGGCCCGGGCCCGCGCCACGTTCTCCGGCGTTGCGTCCACCGTGTCGGGGAACAGCCGCTCCATGGTGGTGTCGAAGCGGATGACGTCGAAGCGGTCCCGGGGCGTCAGCCGGTCGAGCGCGAACAGGAGGCTCGCCTTGGCCTGCGCCATGGAGGGGCCGGACATGGAGCCCGAATTGTCGATCACGAAGATCGCCTCGCGGGGCCGCTTCTCGGCCTCCGCCGCAAGCGCCGGCGGCGTGACATAGGCGATGACGTAGTCCGAGCCGCCGACCGTCTCGCGGAACAGGCCGACCGAGGGGGTCGGGCCCTTCTGCGCCGTCCAGGTCAGTTCGAAGTCGCGGTCGGCCGGGACGTCGCCGTCGGCGAGGGTCACGGTGCGGGCGTTCGCATCGGCTCCCTCGACGGTGACGCGGTGCGTGGCGCTCGCGACCTCGCCGAGGGCGAAGCCGGCGTTCAGGCGGACGGTGATCGCGACCGGGTTCGAGGGCGGCGTCTCGCGCGGGTCGTTCACCGGCGGGGAGACGCGCTCCCGGTCCGGGACCGGATCGACCTGGCCCCAGCCGCTTCCGGTCTCCATGGAGACCTCGGTCTTCAGCGGGGCGGGCGGCAGATAGCGGGGCGCGACCACCAGCGGAAGGCGCAGAGACATCCGCTCCGCCTCCTGATGGACCGGCGCCTGATACTCGATCTGCACCACGACCGTCTCGCCCGGCCCGATGTTCGCGACCGAGTTGGTGAAGAGGTTGGGGCGCTCCTGCTCCACCAGCGCGGCGGTCTTGCCCTCGCGCTTGGCCGTCTCATAGATCTGCTTGGCCTCCTCGCGCTTCTTCACGTCCGCGACGATGACCCGTTCGCCGATCACCAGCCGCATGGCGTCCACCGCGCCCTTCTCGGGCAGGGGATAGACGTAGACGCCCTCCACCCAGCCGTCGGTCGGGTTGCGGAAGGCCTGGGTCACGCGGGTGCGCAGCGTCGGCCCCGAGACGGTGACGTCGTAGTCGGCGCGGACCTGCGGGGCCTCCACGAAGGCGCCGGGCTCGGTCCCGCGCAGCAGAAGCGCGCCGGAGGTCATGCGGCCGGGCGTCACGAAGGCCAGCCGGCCGGGCTCGGCGGCGCCGGCCACGAGCGTCGAGGCCACCAGGGCGGCGACGCCCGCGAGCCCGAGCGCGGCCAGCATCACGAGCGCCGCGAAGACGCCCCGCGTGCGCGCGCCGAGGGAAGGAGCGGCGGGATCATGAAGCCGGAGCGGCGGAAGTGAAGCGGTCATCGTCAGGGATCTCCCCGTGGAGCGTCAGTCGTCGAGACGTCAGGCTTCCGCGCTTCGCCGCGCCGCCGCGACCGTTTCCTTCGCCATTGGCTGGCCACGCTTCGCCTTGCCCCGGCGGATTTCGCGCGGCTATGTGAGGATCTGTGCGTGATGTGACGGGGTGTGAGGCGATGTCCGGATCGGGAGGCGACGACGGCAAACTCGGCCGGGCCGAGAGCGGGGCCATCGCGAACGTGGTGCGCGAGGAGCTGGCGCGCCGGCGCATGTCCCGGCGCGCGCTGGCCGACCACGCACGGATCTCGATCTCTACGCTCGAAAAGGCGCTCGCGGGCAGCCGCCCCTTCACGCTCGCCACGCTGGTGCGGCTGGAGGAGGCGCTCGACCGGCGGCTGCGGGAGCCGCACTCGACCCCCGCGGCCACGCCGCCCGCCACCGGCTTCGCCCCGGCGGAGCTCGGCTCCTACTCCCGGCCGGCCATGTCGTGGATCGAGGGCGAGTATCTCACGCTCCGCCCGTCCTTCGGCGATCCGGCGGCGATCTACGCCTACCGCACCGACATCGCATGGTCGGACGAGACCTCACGGATGGTGTTCCGGGAGGGCGAACGGATCGACGCCGCCTTCACCCAGTTCGGCGACGTCTCGGCCCCGCATCAGTCGGGGCACATCTATCTCGTCACCAACCGGCTCGGGCAGCACCGGCTGATCGTGCTGTCGCGCCCCACCATCGAGGGCGCGATGTACGGCGTGCTGACCACGCTGCAGGCGGGCCGGGGCTCCCAGCTGACGCCGGTGGCGGCGGCCATCGCCTTCCTGCCGCTGAAGCGCGGCGCGCCGGCGGCCGCCGGCCGCATCGGCCCGCGCGACGCCGACTACGCGCGCTTCCGCAGCCATCTGGACCGGGTGAAGCAGGACGGGTTCGCGGTTCTGATGTGACGGCCCGGCGGGAGGGCCGGGCAGGGCGCTATCCGAAATAGGCCCGCTGGACGTCGCCTTCGAGCGACAGGCCGGCGGCCGGTCGGAACAGGGTGACCGCGCCGGTCTCCAGCACCGCCACGGTGCGGGCGGCGCTGAGCGCCAGCGCCGCGTTCTGCTCGCAGATCAGGACGGTGACGCCCCGGGCGGCGTTGATCTCGCGGAGCGCGGCGAACACCTCCCGGGCGACGCCGGGGGCGAGGCCCATGGTGGGCTCGTCGACCAGCATCAGCGTGGGGCGCGCCATCAGCCCGCGGGCGATGGCCGCCATCTGCTGCTCGCCGCCCGACAGATAGCCGGCCTTCTGGGCCCGCCGCTCGCGCAGGCGCGGGAACAGCGTGAAGGCCGTCTCCAGATCGTCCCGCACGGCCCTGGCGTCGGAGCGCGCGAAGGCCCCCATGCGCAGGTTCTCCTCCACGGTGAGCTGGCGGAACAGCCGCCGGCCCTCCAGCACGTGGACGACGCCCCGCCGCACGCGCTCCGCGGCGGAGAGGCGCCGGAGGTCCTGCCCGCGGAAGCGGATCGCGCCCCGGCGGACCGCGCCCCCCTCCGCCGCCAGCAGGCCCGAGATCGCCTTGAGCGTGGTGGACTTGCCCGCGCCGTTGGCGCCGAGGAGGACGGTGACGTCCCCCTCGGCCACGTCGAGCGAGACGTCGCGCAGCGCGAGAAGGTCGCCCGGATAGACGACCTCCAAGCGGTCGAGGCTGAGAAGGGGCTCGCCGGACGCCATGTCAGTTCTTCGCGGCGACGCTCGCGCGGTACTCTTCGGCGGAGCGCTTGATGCGCGCCCACACCACGTCCTCGTAAGGCGGGATCCAGCCGCTGATCGTGGTCCAGCGCTTGCCGTCCCACTGCTGGAACAACTGCGGATCGACGCCGCCGTGATAGTCGGCGGACAGCTTGATCTCCGAGGCGAGACCCTCGGCGCCGAGCTCCTTCAGCCGCGCCTTGTCGAGCTTGAGCTTGTTGAGGCCGTCGAGAACCTTCTCGCCGGTGAGCGGCAGGCCGTGGTCGCGCACCGCGTTGCGGAAGGCCTCCACGATCACGATCCCGGTGAAGACGCCGCGGTTGTAGGCGACCGTGCCGACCCGCTCGCGCGGCAGGGAGCCCTTGCCGGCTCCGTAGACCGTGCCGAGGATCTGCTGGATCACGGGGAAGTCGGTCCCAACGCCCTGATAGCTCGCGGAGACGTAGCCCTTGGCGAGGTCGCCGGCGGCGGCGATGTCCTCTTCCGAGCCGCACCACAGCGTGCCGATGAAGCGCTCGATCGGGAAGCCGACCTTCTGGATCTCCGTGAACGGCACCGAGCAGGACTGGCCGTAGTTCCACTGGATCGCCCAGTCGGCGCGGTAGCGGCGGGCGATGTCGACCCAGGCCGCGCTCTGCTCCAGCCCCGGCGTCGGCAGCGGGAACGACTTCCACTCGAAGCCGAAGCGCTTCGACAGCTCCTCCAACACCGGGATGGCGCCGCGGCCATAGGCGTTGTCGAGATGCAGGAAGGCGATCTTCTTGCCTTTCAGCTTGTCCTCGCCGCCTTCCTTCTCCGCGATGTAGCGGATGGTGGACGAGGCCTGCGCCCAGAAGTTCGCGACCACGGGATAGAGATAGGGGAAGGTGGCGCCGTCGGTGGCGTCGGCGCGGTTGCCGGCCGGGTTGATGCCGGCGACCTTGTCGGCCGCGAGCCGCTCGCTCAGCGCGACGACGGCGGGCGAGCTGTTCGGATAGACCACCTTCCACTGGCCGCGGAAGCGCTCGTAGCACTCCAGCGCGCGCGGGGTTTCGTAGCCGAACTCGCATTCGCTCCAGCGGATCTGCGCGCCGCCGACGCCGCCCTGGGCGTTGACGAGGGCGAAGTAGTCCTGCTGGCCGCTGGAGACGCCGGTGGCTCCGGTGGCGTAGGGGCCCGTGCGCGTGACGAGCATGGGGTGGTGGATTTCCGTCGTGCTGTCCTCGGCGGCGGCGGGCGCCGCGGCGAAGGCGGCGGGCAGCGCGGCCGCGGCGAGGATCAGGCTGCGGAGGCGGGTCATTTTCAGGTCTCCTGGGATGGGCCGGGGCGTCGCGTGACGCGCCGGAGGACGCTCTGCGCGGCCGTTCCGGCGCGCTCGAACAGGTGGGCGAGCCCGCGGGGCTCGGCGATGAGGAAGCCCACGATCAGCAGGCCGAAGATCAGGTGCTCGGCGTTGGCGAGCGTGCCGGCGTTGACGCCGCCGCCGAACGCGTCCGCGCCGCGGTGCAGGGCGACGCTCACCACGATCGGCGTCAGCGCGATGAAGGCGGCCCCGAGATAGGAGCCGAGCACCGAGCCGAGGCCGCCGATGATGATCATCCCGAGCAGCTTCACCGAGAGCTCGAGGCGGTACTCCTCGATGGTCGCGGCGCCCGTCCAGGCGAAGGTGACGAGCGCGCCCGCGACGCCGGCGTAGAAGCCCGAGACCGCGAAGGCGATCAGCTTGTGCCGGAAGGCCGCGACGCCCAGCACCTCGGCGGCGATCTCGCGCTCGCGGATCGCGATCCAGGCGCGCCCCAGGGGGCTGCGCAGCAGGTTCGCGGCGAACAGGGTGAGCGGGGCCGCGACCGCGAGCGTCAGCAGGTATTTGGCGGTGGCGCTGTCGAACGCGATCGGCCCGAAGGCGAGCTTCGGCAGGCTGAGCACGCCGTGCGCGGAGGCGCCGAACCAGGGCAGGCGCTGCATCAGCCAGATCACCACCACCTGCGCGGCGAGCGTGGAGACCATGAGGTAGAGCCCGCGGATGCGGCGCGACGGCAGGCCGACCAGCGCGGCGACCGCCGCGGCGGAGGCGCCCGCCGCCAGCAGCGCGAGCGGCAGCGGCAGGCCGTAGCGGCCATAGGCGATGGCGCCCACGAAGGCGCCCACCGCCATGAAGGCGGCGTGGCCCATGGAGATCTGTCCGGCGGCGCCCACCACCACGTTGAGCCCAAGGGCTGCGAGCCCGAAGATCAGGGTCGGCAGCGCGATGCTCTTGATCCAGTACTCGCCGACCACGAACGGCAGCAGGACCAGCAGCGCGAGCGCGCCCAGCCCGAGGAGCGCGCCGCGCGGCAGGCGGCGGGGGACCGGCGTCGCGGCCGACGGAACGTCAGCGGCGATGTCGGTCATATGCGGTCGATCGTCCGTTCGCCGAGCAGCCCCTGCGGCCGCAGCGAGAGCACCAGCAGCGCGCCGAGATAGGCGACGATCTCCTGCACGCCCCCGCCCACCAGCGGGCCGAGGAAGCCTTCGCCCAGCGCCTCGCCGGCGCCGACCAGAAGCCCGGCGAGGATCGCGCCCGGAATGCTTTCGATGCCGCCGATGATGAGGATGGGCAGCGCCTTCAGCGTGATCTGCGTCATGCCGAAATGGACGCCGATGCGCGCGCCCCACAGCACGCCGGCGACGATCGCCACCGCGCCGGCGAGCGTCCACGCCACCGCCCAGACGCGGCCGACCCGAACCCCGATCGCCTGCGCCGCGACGGGATCGTCCGCCATGGCGCGCAGGCCGAGGCCGATCCGGGTGCGCTGGAAGAACAGCACCAGCAGCAGCACGCAGGCCGCGGCGATCGCCGCGCCGATCAGGTCCGGCGGCGAGACATAGACCCCGCCGAGCTGCAGCGGCGCCTGGGGGATGTCGAGCTTGAGGCCCCGGGGCTGGTTGCCCCAGATGAGCTGCGCGAGGCCTTCGAGCACATAGGCGACGCCGACCGTCGCCATGAAGATGGTGAGCGGCGAGCGGCCGATCAGCGGCCGCAGCACGAAGCGCTCCACCGCCACCGCCAGCACCGCCATGGCGACGAGGGCGCCGGCGATGGCGAGCGGCAGGCCGAGCACCGGCCGCAGGCCGACCACGGTCAGCGCCGCGAACAGCGTCATCGCGCCCTGCGCGAAGTTGAACACCGCCGAGGCCTTGTAGATCAGCACGAAGCCGAGGGCGACCATGGCGTACATGACGCCGATCAGCACCCCGGTGATGGCGAGCTCGGTCCCGTAGATCAGATCGCCGCTCATGTCAGGCCGGCTCCCCGGCGACGCCGAAATAGGCCTCGAGCACCTTCGGGTCCTGGCGGATCTCCGCCGGCGTCCCCTCGGCCAGAACCTCGCCGTGGTCGAGCACCAGGATCCGGTCGGCGAGCGCCGTCACCAGCGGGAAATCATGCTCGATCATCACCACGGTCAGGCCGAGACGGTCCCGGATCGCGCGCACCGCGGCGGCGATCTCGCGCTTCTCCTCCGCGTTCATGCCGGCGAGCGGCTCGTCCAGCAGCAGCAGGCGCGGCTGCGCCGCCAGCGCGCGGGCGAGCTCCACCTTCTTCTTCACGCCATAGGGCAGCGTCTCGACCGGCAGATCGCGCAGCGCGCCGAGGCCGAGCACGTCGAGCGCCTGCTCCGCCGCCGCCCGCTGCCGGCGATCGTCGGCGCGCGCGGTCGGCCAGCCGAGGCCATAGGCGAAGAATCCCGCGCCGGTGTGGACGTGACGGCCCACCAGCACGTTCTCCAGCACGCTGAGGCCGGCGAACAGGGCGACGTTCTGGAAGGTGCGGGCGACGCCGAGCGCGGCGACGCGATGGGGCCGCGGCCGGGCAAGATCGACGCCGAAATAGCGCACCGATCCGGCGGTCGGCCGGTAGGCGCCGCTGACCACGTTGAGCAGCGAGGTCTTGCCGGCGCCGTTCGGCCCCACGATCGCGAAGATGGAGCCCTCCGCGCAGGCGAAGCTGACGTTCCTGAGGGCCGTGACCGCGCCAAAGCTCAGCGTGACGGCGGAGACCTGCAGAGGCGGCGCGAAGGCGAGGGGCTCGGCGGCGAGCGGCGGCATGGCGGGGAAACCAGAAGAGGAGCCCGCTCAGGCGCAGGAAGCGCTCGGCCGCGGCGAGAACGTTATTAAACACAATTGATGGAATAAATAGACTTATGTCAATATGGGTCGTCGCCGCCCGTTGGGGCCGCGCTGACCTGATCGCTTTCCGGAGCCCCGCGCCATGAACGTCGCCGTGTCCCACGCCGCCTCGAAGACGCCGACGCCGCACCCGCAGTGGGGCGCGCTCGATCTCGCCGAGGCGCTCGCCTATCCGACGCTGCTGCTCGTGATCGGGCAGTCGAACAGCATCCTCACGTCCACCGGCGCGCAGGCCCATGAGCGGCTGTGGGAGCGCACGCGCCGGCCGGGCGGCGCGCTGCCGAACACGCTGAGGCTGACGGAGGCGGCGCGCGCCGCCGAGCAGCGCGTCGCGTGGACCCGCTACGACATCAACCGCAAGGACTATGCGCAGACGCTGGTGGACAGGGCCCAGTACGAATTCTGGCTGAAGGACAAGGCGGACTGGACCGCCGAGGACTGGCGGCGCGACGGCGATCTGGTCGCCGAGATCGAGCAGGCCCGCCGCCCCGAGGACCTGGTGCTGTTCTACGGCACGCTCGGCAACGTGTTCCTCGGCACGCTGCTGACGCAGCATCTGGCCGCCTGGGGCGTGCGCACCCTGCTGCTCGCCGGCCACCATCTCGACTGGTGCATCGAACAGGCGGCCCGCACCGCGCGCGACATCGGTTTTAACCCGATCGTGGTCGGCGACGCCACCGCCGCCGGCGTGGAGGCGGACGAAGCCCCGACGCTGAAGCGCATCGACACCTTCTTCGCGCCGGTGATCTCCACCGACGCGGCCGTCGAGCTGATCGCCGAAGGCGCCGCCCGCCGCCGCGCCCGCGGATGGCCCACCGCGCTGTGACGGCGGCGCGCGGTTTGATCGGGGGAGGGGGTTTGGTAGCGGTATAGCGGCTCGAACCCCCGACACGCGGGTCCCGCGCTCCCGCCCGCGCATCCGCCGACATGGACATGTCGGACGGCGGGGAGGCGGCGTCGGGGCCGTCTCCCCGCCGGACGGATCAGAACGACGAGCCGGGAATCCAGCTCGTGCCCGCCAGCGGCACCTGCGCCATGGCGGCGGCCTCGATGGTCAGCGCCACGAGATCCTCGGGCTCCAGATTGTGCAGGCTGCTTTTCCCGCAGGCGCGGGCGATGGTCTGCGCCTCCAGCGTCATGACTTTGAGATAGTTCGCGAGCCGGCGGCCGGCGGCGACGGGGTCCAGACGGGCGGCGAGCTCCGGGTCCTGCGTCGTGATGCCGGCGGGATCGCGCCCCTCGTGCCAGTCGTCATAGGCGCCGGCGGTCGTGCCAAGCGCGCGGTACTCGTCTTCGTACTTCGGATCGTTGTCGCCGAGGGCGACCATGGCCGCGGTGCCGATCGCCACCGCGTCGGCGCCGAGCGCCAGCGCCTTGGCCACGTCCGCGCCGTTGCGGACGCCGCCGGAGACGATGAGCTGCACCTTGCGGTGCATGCCGAGGTCCTGCAGCGCCTTCACCGCGGGCCGGATCGCCGACAGGATCGGGATGCCGACGTGCTCGATGAACACGTCCTGCGTCGCCGCGGTGCCGCCCTGCATGCCGTCGAGCACCACCACGTCGGCGCCGGACTTCACGGCGAGCGCGACGTCGTACTGGGGCCGGCTGGCGCCGACCTTGAGATAGATCGGCTTCTCCCAGTTGGTCAGCTCGCGCAGCTCGAGGATCTTGATCTCAAGATCGTCGGCGCCGGTCCAGTCGGGGTGCCGGCAGGCCGAGCGCTGGTCGATGCCCTTCGGCAGCGATCGCATCTCGGCGACGCGATCGGAGATCTTCTGCCCGAGCAGCATGCCGCCGCCGCCGGGCTTGGCGCCCTGACCGACCACGATCTCGATCGCGTCGGCCTTGCGCAGGTCGTCCGGATTCATGCCGTAGCGCGACGGCAGGTACTGGTAGACCAGCGTTTTGGACTGCCCGCGCTCCTCCGGGGTCATGCCGCCGTCGCCGGTCGTCGTGGACGTGCCGGCGATCGAAGCGCCGCGGCCGAGCGCCTCCTTGGCCTGGGCGGACAGCGCGCCGAAGCTCATGCCGGCGATGGTGACCGGGATGTCGAGCCTGATCGGCTTCTTGGCGAAGCGCGTTCCGAGCGTGACGCTGGTGTCGCACCGCTCGCGATAGCCCTCGAGCGGGTAGCGCGACATGGAGGCGCCGAGGAACAGCAGGTCGTCGAAATGGGGCAGCTTGCGCTTCGCGCCGCCGCCCCGGACGTCGTAGATGCCGGTCGCGGCGGCGCGGCGGATCTCGGCGAGCGTGTACGGATCGAACGTGGCGGACATGCGCGGGGGCGTCGCGCCCCAAGGACGCTCGTGGACGGTCATCAGTACGCCCCTGCGTTGTCGACGTGGAAAGTGTAGAGGGTCCGGGCGGAGCCGAAGCGGCGGAACTCGGAGACGTCGATCGCGCCGCTCTCGCCGGCCTGCGCCAGCAGGTCGAACAGCTCCCGCCGGTGCTCGTCGCGCATGTCCTTCTCGACGCAGTCGGCGCCGAGGCTCGCGACCTTGCCCCTCACGTAGAGCCGGGCCTCATAGATCGAATCGCCGAGCGCCTCGCCGGCGTCGCCGAAGCAGACGAGGCGTCCCTTCTGGCCCATGAAGGCGGACAGATGGCCGATCTCGCCTTTGACGACGATGTCGACGCCCTTCATGGAGATGCCGCAGCGCGCGCCGGCGTTGCCGTCGATCCGCAGCAGCCCTCCGCGCCCGGTCGCGCCCGCCGACTGGGCGGCGTCGCCCTTCACGTGGATCACGCCGGACATCATGTTCTCGCCGACGCCCTGACCGGCGGCGCCGTCGATCAGCACCCGGGCGCTCTTGTTCATGCCGCCGCAGAAGTAGCCGACGGGGCCTGCGATCTCGATGTCGACCGGCGCGTCGACGCCGACCGCGATGGCGTGGGTCCCGAACGGGTTGAGGATGCGCCACCGGGTCTCGCCGGCGCCCTCCCGCAGGGCCTGCAGGTCGGTGTTGAGCTCACGCAGCGGCGTGACGGACAGGTCGACCGACTTCACGGGCGGCTCTCCCAGAAATAGGGCGTGGCGGGTTTCGGCTCGAACAGCCGCGCCTGGGCGATGCCCGGCAGGCAGGTCAGGCTGCGATATTCGGAGGCGAAGCCCACATAGTCGTCGGTTTCGGCCATCACGGCGGGCTTGCAGGCGATCGGGTCGCGCAGCACGCCGAAGCCGGTCTCGGTCCCGACCACGAAGGTGAAGAAGCCGTCGAGGTCCGACAGGCTCGACTCCAGCGCGTCGCCGAGGCTGCGGCCGCGCCGCAGCTCGCGGCTGAGGTAGCCGGCGGCGACCTCGGAGTCGTTCGCGGTCTCGATCCGGATCCCGTCCCGGCGAAGCTCCCGGCGCAGCGAGGCGTGGTTCGAGAGCGAGCCGTTGTGGACGAGGCACTGGTCGCGGCCGGTGGAGAACGGATGAGCGCCGTTGGTGGTGACGGCGGATTCGGTCGCCATGCGGGTGTGCGCGATGGCGTGGGTGCCGCCGATCGACGGGATGTCGAACCGTCGGGCGACCTCCGTCGGGTAGCCGACCTCCTTGAAGATCTCCAGGCGGCGTCCCTCGCTGACGACCGTCACGCCCTGGTCCGCGAGCCACGCGCGGGCCTGCACGGCCGTGTCGGCGGGAAGCGAGAGCGTCGCGTGGGTGTCGCGGACGCGCGCCGTCACCGTGGCGCCGATGGCGCGCCCGAGATTCGCCGCGACCTTCTCGAAGTCGGTCGCAGCGTTTGACGTGACCGTGAGCTTCAGGCCGTCGTCCGCGCCGTTGGTGTAAAGCGCGAAGCCGGCGGAGTCCGGGCCCCGCTCGCACAAGGTGGACGTCATGGCCGCCAGCAGCGCCCCGAGGTCGTGTTCAAGACGGCCGTTCTTCAGGAACAGCCCGGCAATTCCGCACATGATTTGGCTCCGAACGTGGACCGCGGATCAGAAGAAGCTGAGATATCTCTCGACTTCCCACTGGGAGACGTGGCGGCAATAGGCGCCCCACTCGGCCCGTTTGATTTTGAGGAACTCCGAGATCACCCGGTCGCCGAGCGTCCGCGCGAACAGCTCGTCGGCCTCGAGCGCGTCGAGCGCCGCGCCGAGCGTCTGGGGCAGGACCTCGACGCCGAGGTCCGCGACCTCGCCCGCCGACAGGGCGTAGAAGTTGATGTTGTGGGGCTCGCCCGGATCGAGCTCGCGTTCGACGCCGTCGAGGCCGGCCGCGATCAGCGCCGCGGTGGCGAGATAGGGGTTCATCGCGCTGTCGCCGGTGCGAAGCTCCAGCCGGCCGTAGGGGATCCGCACCATGGCGGTGCGGTTGTTGTCGCCATAGGCGACGAACACCGGCGCCCAGGTGGTGCCGGAGACGTTTTCGCCCACGACGAGGCGCTTGTACGAGTTGACCGTCGGGGCGAGCAGGGCGGTCAGGGCCGGCGCATGCGCCATGACGCCGCCGAGGAAATGGTAGGCCAGCCGGCTCAGGCCGAGGCCGCGCGGGTCGGAGGCGTCGTGAAACAGGTTCCGCCCGTCCGCGTCCGCGATCGAGCAGTGGATGTGCATGCCGCTGCCCGTGGTGTCGCTGCGGGGCTTCGGCATGAAGGAGCAGATGGCGCCGAGCTCGTGGGCGATCTCCGCCGCGGCCATCTTGAACAGGATCACCTGATCGGCCGACTTCAGAGCGTCGGCGTATTTGAAGTTGATCTCGTACTGGCCGTTCGCGTCCTCATGGTCGATCTGGTAGACGTCGATGCCGACCGCCTGCAGCGAGGCGGTGATCTTCTCGAGAAAGCTGCGGCCGCGCATCAGTCCGCGATAGTCGTAGGCGGGCTTCGCCAGCGTGTCGGTCTCGTCGAAGACCGTGATCTGTCCGTCCGCGCCGCGACGCACGAGGATGAACTCGGGCTCGAGCCCGGTGTTCAGCGTCCACCCCCGCGCCGTGAGCCGCTCGACCTGCCGCTTGAGCACGTTGCGGGTGTCCACGGGATGCGCTTCGCCCGCGACCCGACCGGCGCCCATCATGCGGGCGTAGCCCGGCGCCCAGGGCGTCAGCGTCAGCGTGTCCAGGTCGCACACGACCATGAACTCGGCCTCGTGCGGCGCCATGCCGAGCCCCCAGGCGCCTGCGCCCGCAAATCCGGCGCCGTCCTCCAGCAATCCTTCGAGATGCTGGACCGGCACCGCCTTGCTCTTCGCGACGCCGTGGATGTCGACGAACTGGGCGAGGATGTACCGGACGCCGTTCTTGCCGAGAAACGCCTTCGCTCCGGCGACGTCCACGCCGTCGGGCGTCGTCATACAGCCCGGCTCCAACGCGATGCCCATATGGTCGAACGCCTTCATCCTGAGGCTCTCCTGCCGCCGGCCGGCCTCGCTCGCCGGCCTGAAAGCACCCATACGGCCTGTTTGCGTTTCATGCAATGTTTTTGTATATGAAGAAAACAAATCAGCGGCCCGGCGCGCGGGCCCGCAAACCAATGGCGCCTGATCACATGGTTGGACCAAGCCTCGGACTTCTCGCCAGCGGCCGGGCCAGGGGCGTCCTCGAAACCGATCCGTTCTGGTGGGACGCGGCGCGGCCGCCGGACGACGGCTTCGACGCCATGCCCTCCAGGGCGGACGTGGTCGTCGTCGGCGCCGGGTTCTCAGGGCTGTCCGCCGCGCTGACGCTCGCCCGCGCGGGCCGTGACGTCCTCGTGGTGGACGCCGGCGTTCCGGGATTCGGCGCCAGCACCCGCAACGGCGGTCAGGTCGGAAGCGGGAACCAGAAATTCCGCGTCCGGACGCTGATCGAGATGAAAGGCGAGAGGCAGGCCGTCGACCTGCTGCGCGAAGGCGTGGAGATGCTGGACGGCCTCGAACGGCTGGTCCGTGACGAGAACATCGACTGCGCGTTCGAGCGCTGCGGCCGCTTCCGGGGCGCGATGCGTCCGGCGCACTACGAGACCATGGCCCGGGACATGGCGGAGCTGCAGCGCTATGCGGGCGTGGAGTTCCACATGGTTCCGAGACACGACCAGCGCTCGGAGATCGGCAGCGACCGCTTCTTCGGCGGGTCGGTGCTGCCGCAGGACGCCTCGCTCCATCCCGGCCGCTACCACGCCGGGCTTCTCGGCCGCGTGCGGGAGGCGGGGGCGCAGGTCGTCGGCAAGGCGCCGGTGCGCGACATCGCGCCGGACGGCGCGGGACACCGGGTCCGGTTCGACGGCTTCGACGTCCGGGCGCGGGACGTGATCGTCGCGACCAACGGCTACACCAAGGGCGTCGGGCGCTACTTCTCCCGGCGGATCGTGCCGATCGTCTCGTCGCAGATCACCACCGGGCCGATCGCGCCGGAGCGCTTCGCGGCGGCGATGCCGAAGCGACGCGTCTACGGCAACTCCAACCGGGTGTTCTTCTACTTCCGCGGCGCGCCCGGCGAGAACCGCATCGTGTGGGGCGGCCGCGCCAACCATCTGGCGAGCGGCGGGTCCGCGGCGTCGTTCCGGCACCTCGCGCGCGATCTGCTCGACACGTTTCCGGAGCTTGCGGACGTCGCCGTCAGCCACGCCTGGAGCGGGCTCATCGGCTACACGTTCGACGAGTTCCCGCATCTCGGCCGCTCGCCCGACGGCGTGTATTACGCCATGGGCTACTGCGGCACCGGCGTGTCCCGCTCCACCCATTTCGGCCGCAAGATCGCCCTGCAGCTTCTCGGCCGCCCGGAGGGCCGGAGCGCGTTCAGCGATCTCGGCTTCCCGAGCCACGCCTTCCATTTCGCAGCCCGGCGCGCCGTGCCGGCCTTCGAGACCTGGTATCGCATCCGCGACGCCGGCGACTTCTGACGGAGATCGCAATGTCCGCTTCCACGCCGTCCGCCCGCCGCAACATCTCGTCGGGCGGGGCTTACGAGAACGTCTTCGGCTACTCGCGCGCGGTCGCGCTCGGCGGCCAGATCCATGTCTCCGGCACCTGCGCTCCCGCGAGCCACGAAACGCTCGGCGCCTTCGAGCAGACCAAAGCCGCGCTGCGCACCATCGAGGCCGCGCTTCGTGAGGCGGGAGCCGATCTCACGGACGTGGTGCGGACCGTGGTCTATGTGCGCGACATCGCCGACGCCGACGCGGTGGCGCGGGCGCATCTCGCCGCGTTCGACGCGGTGCGCCCGGCCTCGACGCTGGTCCAGGTCACGTCGATGCTGCGCCCGTGGCAGCTGGTCGAGATCGAGGCCTACGCCGTGAAGGGCTGAGCCACGCTCATTCGGCGTAGACGATGATCGAGATGAACTGGATGTGCTCGTCGAGCAGCGTTTCGGGGCCGTGGATGACGGAGCCGGCGAAGGTGAGCGCGTCCCCCTGCTCGAGCAGGAACGTCTTGTCCCCGAACCGATACTCCATGCGGCCGCTCAGCATGTAGATGAACTCGGTTCCCGGGTGCTGGAACCGGGGATAGACCTCGCTCATCTGGTCCATTTCGATGAAGAACGGCTCGAAGATCTTCCTCGGGCCCTTGTGGTAGGAGAGCAGCCGGTAGGTGTGGCCGTGCTTGGTGCCGGTCCGCACCACCTCCATCTGGTCGCCCGCCTTGACCAACTGGGCGGTGCCGCTCGTGTCCTCGATCGCCCGGAACAGCGTCGACATGTCGACGCCGAGCGCCGCGCATATGCGCTCCAGCACGTCGAGGCTCGCAGCCGACTGGCCGTTCTCGATCCGGCTCAGCATGGCGACCGACATGCCCGCGGCCGAGGCGAGCTCGGCCAGGGTCAGGGAGCGCTCGAGCCTGTGCTCGCGGATCGCGGAGCCGGCGCGCTGGTCGATCGGCAGCACCGCCTTCGAGACTTCCGCCCGTTCGACGGCCACCTTTTCCGCCGCGAGCATCTCGGATTGGCGTTTGCTTTCGCCCGCCGCCTTCGTCCCGCCCATCGTCACCGCCGTCATTCGCCCGATCGGATCGGCGAAGCGCCGATCCGCGCAGCTTATCGCACGGGCCGTCGCGGCGGAATTCTCCTGTCGAAACACGATTGAGCGCGGCGCGATCACGGATGTCCGCGGGCACGACAAAACCGGCGGCGTCC
Organism: Methylopila musalis; assembly: GCF_042679725.1. NCBI lineage: Bacteria > Pseudomonadati > Pseudomonadota > Alphaproteobacteria > Hyphomicrobiales > Methylopilaceae > Methylopila > Methylopila musalis. The sequence goes on along the minus strand of NZ_JBHTMX010000018.1, from coordinate 14,847 downwards.
CTGTGGACGTCGCCGGTTCCGCCTGTCTCGCCACCGATGCGGCGGAGCGCTTCGACGCGTTACTTCAGCTTGTTGAGCGACGTGTCGAACGACAGCGTCGCGAGCAGCCGGCTGCCGCACCAGTCGCGGTTTCCGATGTAGCCGAGGCAATCACGCTTGCTGAGATTGGTGTCGCTGTATCGCAGGTCCAGCGTTACGGCCTTGTAGGACACGCCCGCGCCGGCGTCCCAGTAGAGATAGTCTTTGACGAAGTTCTGCGTCGTCCACTGCTTCGAGAAGCTGCCGGACACATAGGCGCCGATGTCGGGCCGGTTGATGAGCGGCGTGAACGTGTACTTCGCGAAGGCGGTCGAATGGACGACCTCGGGGCCGAAGTTGATGAAGTTGCTGCCGTAGAAGATGTTCGCGCCGACCGTGAACTGGTCCGTCACGGCGTAGCTGGCGACGCCGTAGACCTTGCCGTATTCGAGGTCCTTGACGCCCTTGGCGCTTCCGCTGAAGGCCACCCAGACGTAGCCGGCGTCGAGCGTCAGCGCGCCGAAGCTGTGGCGGAGGCCGCCGTACAGGTCGAACTCCGCGGACGGATCGGACGCGCCGCCGAAGTTGACGCTCGTGGCCAGCACGCCGGCGTACACCCAGTCGAAGGCCTGGGCCTCCGCATAGCCCTGGATCGCGGGATCCCGCGACGTCTGGGCGACGCCTCGCACCATGTATTCGCTCATGCCGCGCACGCCGAACGCGATGTCGAAATTGGGTTTCGTGGCGTCGATCGCCTCGGGCATGTCGGCGGCGACCGCGGAGCCAAAGGTGATCGAGATCGCCGCGAGCGCTGCGCCCACGACGTTGAGAAGCGTGTTCATGTGGAAATCCCCCGTCGATTTCGATGGATGTGTTCGTCAGCTGTCGTCCGACGGGCCGCCTCCCGGCGGCCCGTTATTTCCATTGTTTTTCTTCGTTGACCCAAAGCGAGCCTGGCAGGGCGCCGGGTTTGGTGAACGCATCGACAAGATTTCCCAGGAGCTGGGAGATGTTGTTGTCGAAGCCGTTGACGGGGAGCGCTTGCGCGAAGGCGATCGAGCCCGTGCTGAACACCGCGCCATTGTTTGGGGCGGTGAAGTAGACGAGGTCGGATCGCAGCCGGTAATCCTGAGAGCCCGCGAGGCCCGGATAGGGATACAGAATCTCTTCGATCGACAGCATGTAGTTGTCGCTGTGCCCGCCCGAGGAGGCGATGATCCGGGCGTGCGGCGGCGTGCCGAGATTGAGGTCGTAGCGGTCGAGCTCGAGCCCGGCCGCGCCGCCATAGGCGAGGCCGAACGCGCCGATGATCTCGCCCTCAACGCCCTCGAACATCCAGGACACGGTGCGGTGATAGCTGTCGGGCATGCGGCGGTAGGGACGGCTGGTCTCGAAGCCTTCGCCGATGAAGCCGACGCCGAAGGTCTTCTGCGGCGGCCGCCCGAGGTTCTTCCAGAGGCCGCTCTTCTGGCCGGTGGTCGCGAGATAATGCTCGCCCGGCCGCGCCGCCCAGGCGCGCATGCCGGAGTCGAGCTTGCGCACCTCCATAATCCACGGCTCCTCCTCCCGGAACGCGACGTTCCAGTAGAAGCCGTTGCCGCCCATGTAGATGAAGCGGCCGCCCTCCGAGATGTAGTCCTCGATCCCGTCGAGCATGCGCTCGGAGGTGTATTCCGGGTGGGTGCCCGTGAGCACGCAGGCGTAGGGCGCGAGCGCCGCCTTGCCCTCGCGGTGCAGGTCCTCGTCGGTCAGGACCTCGTAGTCGTAGTTCCGCTTTTCGAGCCAGGCGAGGATCGAGAGGTCCGCCGGGAACGCCCAGGTCACGCCCATGGAGGACATGCGGGCCTTGGGGCGCATGTTCAGCACCGGGCGGCGGTAGGAGGAGTAGCAGACGCCGTTGCCGTCGGCCCAGCAGTCGTAGGTCGACATGCCGAAGTCCCAGTTCTTGTACATCTCGATGTCGATGTCGGTGACGATCGGCGGCTGGCCCGTCATCGGCTGGATGATCTGGGCGTCGAAGCTGAGATGCTCGTTGGCGTAGGCGAGATAGGTCGCGGTCGGGAACAGCAGCGCGACCTTGCCCTTGGGCGTCTTCGGCCGGACGAAGAAGATGACGTATTCCTCGGCGAGCCCCTTGCCGGGACCGGCCCGCAGCCGGATCGCGTAGCAGCCGCTGCGGAGATCGTCGGGCAGCGTGACGGTGCGCGTCTTCTCCCAGTTGGAGTCGACCATCTGGTCGTAGTGGAACTCGACGCCGCCATACTCCTCCGGCGCGAGGCGGAAGCAGTCGTTGCGGCCGTTCCAGTTCCAGCCGGTCTGGGCGCGGACGGGGCGGTTGTAGCCCGTCGCGTCGAGCTTGTTGGGGCCGATGTCGACGACCACGTCGCCGATGCCCCGGTCGGTGTAGCCCGCGGTCGTGTCCCAGTAGGCCGCGAGACCGTCGGGCGCGGGCTTCACGCCGTCGCGCAGGCGGTCGAGATCGGCGCGGGTCAGCGCCCGGCCGTAGACGCCGGGGCGGTCGATCTTGCCGCAATAGGTCTGCGAGACGAAGATGCCGCGCGTCTCGTGGAAGTCCTGCGACCCCGCGATGAGGAACGGGGTGTCGGGAAGGTGCGACGGCCGGAACCGGAACCTCTCGACCACATGGCTGCGATACTCGATCGGCGCCACCCGCCCGAGCAGGCTGTTGTACCGGTTGGCCACGCCCTCCTGGTAGATCTCGGCGCGGCCCGTCGCCGGGTCGTAGCTCGCGGCCACGAAGTACCAGACGCGCTCCAGCAGCGGCGCTTCGGCCTTGATGTAGTCGACCTCGTCGCCGCGGCCGACCCAGAACTCCAGATGGCCCTGCTGGTTGAGGCCGAGCGCGTAGCCCACGTTGCGGTCGTTGTTCCAGCGGCCGAGGATGACCTGCCTGAGGCCGGCCAGCGGAATGCCCGGATAGATGAAGGCGAACAGCGTGATCGGGCCGTCGAGCGCGAGCCTGTTCTCGGGATCCGCGACCTTCAGATAGGAGCCGACCTGGGTGTACTGCTTGCGCACCGCCCACGGGCCGTCGGCGTCGCAGGCGACCTCCTCCTCCACGAAGCCCGGCCCGTCCGGATGCTCGTCGCCATGGATGAGACGCACGAGCTTGGCCTCGGCGGTCTCCACGCCGTCGGCCGAGACGTGGATGTCGATGGTCTCGCCCGGCTTCACCGAGATCTTGTCGGCGTAGCCGAAGAGTTTGACCTGGGCCATGTCATGCTCCGAATGACGGCCGGCGGTCTGCGCCGGCCCGAAGATCAGAAGTCGAAACGGTGTCTAGGACTCGAGAAGATCCTGGACGCGGCGCAGGAAGACGCCGTGATAGGCCTCCTCCTGACTTGCGTAGATCTTGTCTTCGACGATGCGGGGCGCGACGCCGCGCTGGCCCGACAGGGCGACGATCCGGAAGGCCTTGAACGGCTCGACGGCGATGATCGCGTATTTGTCGACCTGCGGCGCCCGGCGGAAGTAGAGCAGCACGCGTTCGAGCGGCTCGCTGTGCTGGCCGAGCGGCTTCTTGCGATGCTCCTCGATCAGCTCCGGCGAGATCAGCGTCTTCAGGAAGTCGCGCTGCATCTTGTCGTAACGACGCCAGTAGATGAGGTCCTTGTCGCGCGTCTCGGTGGCTTCTTCAGGCAACATCTCGCCTCCTTTCTCGGATCGCATGGATCGACGCTCGCTCTTCTTCTTGTCGCGCCAAGCGCGGAACTGGGCCTTGATGCCGAACAGGCCGCCTTTGAGGAACAGCACGACGCCGAGCATGATCAGACCGATGACCATCAGCCGGAGCGGTCCGGTCGAAATCATCACCTTGTCGAGGAAGATCACGATCGCGGTGCCGACGACCGCGCCCTCGGCCCGGCCGATGCCGCCGATGACCAGCATCGCGAGCCCGAGCAGCACCGTGTCGAAACCGAAGATCGAGAACGACACGCCGCGGAAATGCGCCGAGTAGAAGCCGCCGATGAAGCCGAGCGCGATCGAGGAGATCACGAACACCCAGACGCGGGCGCGGCGGAAGTCGACGCCGGTCGCCTCGGCGAAGGCCTCGCGCTTCTCGGGCGCCATCTTCAGGATGCGTCCGAGCCGCCGCCCGTCGATGACGCGGTAGAGCGCGAGCCCCCCCAGCATCACGAGGAAACAGGCGTAATAGGCGAGCAGCGACTGGTCGTACTGGTCCCAGCTCTGCGGGATGTAGGTGTCCGCGCCGTAGAGGCCGCCGGTCGAGGAGCCGAACTGCTTCGACTGCAGCGCGTAGACGCGGCAGAGCTCGTTGAGGCCGATGGTCAGCAGCGCGTAGTAGAAGCCGTCCAGCCGGATCGCCGGGATCGCGATGATGAGGCCGGCGACCAGCCCGATCCCGGCCCCGATCAGGGGCAGCGCCCACCACGGCAGCCCGAGGTGGATCGACAGATACGACGTGCCGAACGCCGCCACGCCGACCACCGCATAGCTTGCGAGCGAATAGATGCCCGCCGTGCCGATGATGAGCATCCAGCAGAGGTTGATGGCGGCGTAGATGGCGAAGGTCGCGCCGGCGGTCAGAAGCGTGTTCTGATAGGCGGCCGGCATGACGAGGGGCGCGAGCATGAAGGCGATCAGGCCGAGCACCCACCAGATCGGGCGCTTGTCCGCAATCGTCTTTTCAAGACGCATCGTCTTCGGATTGTAGGCGCTGCGGATGCTGAGCCCGCGGCGGCGCGTCGGCCAGTAGCGGACGCGCGGCCAAGTCAGTGCGCCATGGCCGCCCCACTTCCAGTAGTAGCGCAGCCGGCCGACCGGGAGCATCGCGGCCTTGGAGACGGTCGTCTCGTCCCAGACGTCCTGGTGGTTCTTGTACGGGATGGAAGGAACGTCCTTCTCCGCGCCCTCGACGCCCCAGACGTGAAGCGGGTTCCGCCAGACATTGCCGGTCATGCTCATGCTTCCCGCGCGCGGTCGAGGATGCCCGCGATGCCGCGCGGGCGGATCAGCAGGATCACGATGATGAAGAGGAACTGGGTGATGAGGACGTACTGGCCGCCGAGCAGACGGGCGGTGAGGGCCTCGTTCAGCCCGAGGATGACCGCGGCGATCACCGCGCCGCGCACGCTGCCGAGCCCGCCGCAGAGCGCGATGCTGACGCCCTTGATCATCGGCGCGAGGCCGCCGAAGGGCGAGATGTAGTAGGTCTGCGACAGCAGCACCGCGGCCAGCCCCGCGAGCCCGCCGGTGATCGACATCACGTAGAAGCCGGTCTTGCGCACGCCAATGCCGACGATGGAGGCCGCATGCGGGTTCATCATCATGGCGCGGATCTCGAGGCCGCGGCGGCTCGAGCGCATCCAGAGCAGAACGGCGGTGACGACGAGGATCGAGACCGCGATGTTGCCGATCTTGTCGGAGGTCAGGACGATCCCGCCGACGTTCACCTTCCAGAAGCCGAAGATGTCCGGCAGGTTCTTGGCGCGCGGGCCGAAGACGTAGAGCAGCGCCTGCGTGCCGATGAGGCTGATGGCGAGCGTCGCGATCAGCCCGCGCACCGTGAAGTTCGGCTTGTCGTGGATCGGGATGAAGGCGAGCGCGCAGACCAGCATGCCGCCGAGCGCGCCCGTCAGCACGCCCGCGCCCAGCACCACGATCCCGTTGGTCGAGAGGTACTGCGCGGCGAGCCAGGCGCCGTAGCCCGACAGCGCGAAGATGAAGCCGTAGGCGAGGTTGATGAGGCCGACGCTCGACCATGTGATCGAGAGGCCGATCGCGAGCGTGCCGTAGATGCAGGCCAGCACCAGCGCGTTCGTCAGAATAAACCCGATGTCCATTCGCTCAGTTCTCCCGGCGCGTCTGGAAAGACAGCGACGCCGAGGCCTCGCCCTTGAGCTTGCCCACATGCATGCCGATGATCCGGTCCACCCGGCCTTCGAGCAGCGCGACGTTCTGTTCGGCGATGATCATCGCCGACTGGCCGAGCTCGACGTCGAACAGGGCCTCCATGACGCCCTTGCCGATCTTCGGCGCGAGGCCGAGCGAGGGCTCGTCGACGAGGAAGAGCGAGGCCTCCGCCATCAGCCCGCGGCCGATCGAGACCATGCGGCGCTCGCCGCCCGAGAGGCGCCCGACCGGCGTCTTCATGAGCTTCACCAGCGGCGGGAAGATCCTGTAGATCTTCTCCTTGCGCTCCCGGCGCTCCTTCCACGCCTTCGGCGTGAAGGCCCCGGAGTCGAGATGCTCCTCGACGGTGAGACCGTGGAAGATCTCGTCGCCCTGGGGGATCAGCGCGAGGCCCTGCCGCACCACCAGATGCGTGTAGCGCCCCGGCCCCTGGCTGCGGGTGCGCCCGACCTCGGAGCCGTTCAGCTTGATCGAGCCGCGCTGCCAGCCGGTGAGACCTGCGATGGCGTAGAACAGCGTCGACTTGCCATGGCCGTTGAGGCCGACGAGCCCGACGCGTTCGCCGGCGTAGACGGAGAGGTCGAGGTCGTGGATGACGCGCATCGGCCCGTAGCCGGCCGACAGTCCCTTGACGTTGAGGATCTCGCGCCGCTCCGGGGCCGGAGCCGCCTGCGCGACGGCGGCCGCGCTCACGCGTGGGCTCCGTCGCCCGGGCCCTCGAAATAGGCGGCGTGGACCTTCGGGTCCTCGAGGATTTCGGCGAGCGAGCCCGAGGCGATCACGGAGCCGGCGTCCATCACCATGACGCGGTCCGCGATGGTCTCGAGCAGCTCGATCCGGTGCTCGACGATCACGATCGCCACGTTCATCTCCTTGGACAGCATGCGGATGAGGTGGTCGATCTCGTCGACCTCGGAGTTGATGAGGCCGGCGGCGGGCTCGTCCATCAGCAGGATCGGCGGCCGGCGCATGAGCAGGCAGGCGAGCAGCAGCTTGCGCCGGTTCATGGCCTCGAGCCGGGCGGTCGGCTCGTCGGGATCCACATGCAGGTGGACGAGCTCGGCGCCGTATTCGGCGTCGAAACGCGTGAGGTAGGGGCGGTAGGCCTGACGGGCGGCCTTGAACGTCTGGCCGACCGTCAGCTCGTCGGGCACCACCGGCGTCTGGTAGGTGCGCCCGACGCCAAGCCGGGCGCGCGCGTGCAGCGGCAGCCGGGTGATGTCCTCGCCCCTGAAGGTGACCCGGCCGCTCTTCGGGCGCAGCCGGCCCGACAGCACCTCGAACAGGGAGGTCTTGCCGGCGCCGTTCGGCCCGATGACGCCGAGCACCTCGCCCGGGCGCACCGACAGGCTGATCCCGTGGAGGATGGAGCGTCCGCCGAGATCGAGCCGGATGTCCTCGCAGGCGAAGAGCGGCGCCTCGGAAGAACGCGCCGCGTCCGCGGAAGCGGACATCAGCTCCACCACGGCGCGGGCTTGAGCGTCGCTTCCTTGATCTCGTACGGGTAGACGATCTTGTGCTCGACGTCCTGGACCTGGACGTAGAGCTGGCTGACGCCCTTCTCGAGCTCGGTCGCGGTGACCGGGAAGCCGTTGTCGGGGAAGTGCCCGGCCTCCTGGTACTCGTTGTTCATGTCCATGTAGCCGCACACGCCGCGATAGGGGTTGGTGCGGATCCAGTCGCAGACGTCCTTGAACTTGTTCGGATCGCCGACCGCCTCCCAGGCGGCCTTCAGGTAATAGGCGATGTCGTAGCCGTTGCCGGTGTAGACGAGGCCCATGATGCCCGGGAACCGCTTCTTGTACTTGGCGCGGAAGGCGTTGCCTCGCTCGTCGGCGTAGACGCCGAGCACGGTCGACCAGCAGAAGCCGTTGGCGGCTTCGCCCGCGAGCGTCAGGAACTCGGGCTGCGACGGGCCGTACTGGAGATAGACCAGCGAGTTCGGAACGGGATCGGCCTGGAACTGCTTGCAGAAGGCCGCGTATTCCGCCGCGACCCAGTGGTCGATCATGATCGCGCCGGCGTCGACCTCCTTCAGCTCCTGGATCACCGGGCCCCAATCCTGCACCGGGAACTGGATGTCGGTGATCTTCGCGACCTCGAAGTCGCTCTTTTTTAGCGCTTCCTGGGCGGCGCGGGAGATCGTCTGGCAGTAGGCGACCTGCTCCTGGACGATGTGGACCTTGCGGTTCTTCGGCTTCCAGCCGCTGGAGGTCTCCATCGCCTTCAGCCAGATCGGGTAGGTGTAGCCGTAGTGCACCTCCGACGGATCGGTCTGGAAGATGTGGCTGTACTTGTCGGGGTTCTTCCGGAACGCCTCGGTCGCGGCGCGCTGGGTGTTGCCGTTGAGATAGGGGCACTTGTACTTGGCCGAGGCGTCCATCGCCGGGATCGGCACGAACAGGAACGCGTTCGAGATCGCGTGCACCTTGGCGTCGACGCAGGCCGCGATCGCCTGCTGGCAGCTTTCCGGCGAGAGCTTGTCCACGTCGGTGACGAACAGCTTCAGCGGCCGGCCGTTGATGCCGCCCGCGGCGTTGATCTCTTCCATGGCGAGCGTGGTGCCGTTGAGGTGATCGAGGTCGTCGGCGACGCCGGCGGCCGCCGTCTGCGAGGTCGGCACGCCGAGAAGGATCGGCTCCGCCGCCCAGGCGCGGGACACGAAGGGCGCGGACAACGCCGCGGCGGCTCCGCCGAAGACGGCGGTCTTCACCACGGTGCGGCGCGTGAAATCGGTCATGTCGAAACCCCCAGATCCATGATCCGGCCGAAACGATATAACCAATCGTCTAGCCGTTTCGATACAAACTGGGCCGCCCCAGACGGGTCTGTCAACGCCGTTTTTGCATCACATGCAAACTGTTCTTGCCAAAAAAAGCATCAATCACCCTTGGGTTGAGTCACGAGCCGCCCGCCTTCGTCCGTCCGTTTGGATCGATTGATATGACCGTGCGTTTCGGGTAGATCGTTTCGGTATGATCGCGATGGGTTCGATGAATGTCGCCGGGGTGGACGCTTTGGGGCTTGAGGCGGCGCACGATCGCGCGCCGCGGACGCTCGACGACGAGACCGCGGCGGGTCCGCGCATGAAGGTCGTCATCGCGGACGACCACTGGATGGTCCGGGAATCGCTCAAGCAGGTGATGAAGCGCCTGCAGCAGACGATCGAGATCCACGAGGCGGAGAGCTTCGACGAGGCGGCGCGGACGCTCGCCGATCATCCCGACGTCGACCTGATGCTGATCGATCTCGTCATGCCGGGCTTCGAGTCCTTCGCCGGGCTTCGGCGCCTGCGCAAGGAGTTCCCGACCGTTCCCGTCGTCGTCGTCTCGGTGCACGAGGATTCCGAGCACGTCATGCGCTCGCTCGAGCAGGGCGTGATCGGCTACATCCCCAAGTCCGCCGGCGCGCCCGAGGTGGAGCGCGCGCTGGAGCGGGTGTTCGCGGGCGAGGTGTCGTTCCCGAGGAAGCTGCTGGAGCGCTCCGCCGTCGAGGAGGTCGAGGCGCCCGCGATCCCGCAGCCGCCGCGCGAGGGGCCGGAGCTCACCGCGCGGGAGCTTGAGGTGCTGCAGGCGCTCGGCAAGGGACAGTCGATCAAGCGCATCGCGGCCGAGCACGGCGTCAGCGACCAGACGGTGCGGGTGCACATCCGCAACGTGATGAAGAAGCGAAACCTCGGAGACCGCTCCGCGGTCATCCACTACGCCCTGAACGCCTTCGGCGCGGCGGGACGTGGCTGACCTTCGCGATCCCGCGTCCTCTGAACAGGTCTTCGCCGGCTTCGACGCCCTGTCGGACGGCGTCTCGATCTGGAGCCCGGACGCGACGCTCCTGTTCGCGAACCGCGCCTTCCGGCAAAGCTTCGGCTTCGAGCTCGCGCCCGGCCAGACCTACGCCGACTTTCTCCATCGCGTCGGCGCGTCGCGGGAATGGCGCCTGCCCGGTCCCACCGACGTCTGGGCGGCCGCCCTCTCGGACGGGTTCGGGCGCGACGGCGAGGAGATCTACGCCACCGCCGACGGACGCGTCCTTCGCGCGTCGATGCGGCCGACCGACGATGGCGGCGCCGCGCTGACGCTGTCCGACGTCACCGCCGCCGAGCGCCGCGAGAGCGAGCTGCGCGCCGCCCGCGACAAGGCCGAGGCGACCGACGAAGCGAAATCCCGCTTCCTGCGGGCCGCGAACCACGATCTGCGGCAGCCCCTCGCGTCGCTGAAGATCATGCTGTTCAACTGCCGCGCCGAGGCCGATCCCGAACGCCGGGACGAGCTGCTGCACGGCATGGACGTCACCGCCTCCGTGATGGAGGACCTGCTCGGCGCCCTGCTGCAGATCGGCCAGCTCGACGCCGGCCGCATCACGCCGCGCATCTCCACGTTCCAGCTGTCGCGGCTGTTCGAGCGGCTCGGCATCCAGATGCGCGATCAGGCGCGGGAGCGGGCGCTGCGCTTCCGCATCGTGGAGACGCGGGCGACCGTCACCAGCGACCGCGCCCTGCTCGAGCGCATCCTGACCAACCTGGTCGCCAACGCCATCCGCTACACCGATCTCGGCGGCGTCGTGATCGGCTGCCGCCGGCGCAACGGCATGCTGCGGATCGACGTGGTCGACAGCGGCCGGGGCGTCGCGCCCGAGCATCAGGACAAGATCTTCGACGAGTTCTTCCGCGCCGCCGACGACCGCCGCCTGCAGAAGTCCGGCCTCGGCCTCGGCCTCAGCATCGTCAGCCGCCTGTCGAGCCTGCTCGGCCACCGCGTGGAGCTGGTGTCCGCGCCGGGGGTGGGCTCGCGCTTCTCGGTCCATGTGCCGCTCGGCAATGTCTGGCACAGTCAGGTGGTGGAGACCGAGATCAACGAAGCGGTCGCGGGCGAGTTCGTCGGCGCGCCCATTCTCTTCGTCGAGGACGACGACGTGCTGCGCCGCTCCATGGGGCAGCTGCTCGACCGCTGGGGCGTGGACCAGCGCTCCGCGTCGAGCGCCGCGGAGGCGGTGAGCTTCGTCGAGGCGGGGTTCCGGCCCCGGCTGATCCTGGCCGACTACAGCATCCGGACCACGACCGGGCTGGAGGTGATCGAGACGGTTCGCGGGATGCTGGGAACGAAAATCCCCGCCTGCATCATCACCGCCGACGCCGAGCCGACGGTTCTGGAGCGCGTGAGGACGGCGGGCGTGCCGCTGCTGATCAAGCCCGTCAGCCCGCCCCGCCTGCGGGTGATGATGCATCACCTTCTGTTCGAGAAGGCCGACGAATGAGCCCATTCCGAAGGATCCGAACATGAGCGGCGGTCCGATCCCCATCGGCAGCATGGTGCCACTGACCGGCGCCTCGGCGGCGGACGGCGCGGAGTTCCGCAAGGGCGTGATCCTCGCGGCCGAGGAGATCAACGCCAACGGCGGCCTGCTCGGGCGCCGCATCGCCCCCGTCTTCGCCGACACCGGGCGGCAGAGCGCCGAAGAGGTGGTGGCGGCGGCCAAGCGCCTGATCGAACGGCACGGCGTCCACGCCATCGTCAACGGCTACAACATCGGCCCCCAGAACTCGGAATACGAGCCGATCGCGGACGCCGGCATCATCTACATCCACGCCAACACCCTGCTGCAGCACCACGACACCGTCATGTCGGATCCGGAGCGCTACTTCGGGTGCTTCATGACCGATCCAGCCGACTACTGGTACGGGCCGGGACTGCTCAAGTTCATGTCGTGGCTGCGCGATTCCGGCCAGTGGAAGCCGCCGTCCAACCGGATCGCGATCGTCTCGGGGTCGACCCCCTACAGCATCGTGATCGCGCAGGCGATCGCCGCCTCCGCCGCGAGCTTCGGCTGGAAGGTGTGCTTCGGGCCCGAGATCGTGCAGACGCCGACCACCGAATGGCGCGACGTCATCGAGGCCGTCCGGGCGACGGAGCCCGCCATCCTCGCCAACACGCATTTCCTGTCGGGCGATCTGGCCAGTTTCCAGCTCCAGTTCATGGAGCGCCCGATCGACTGCCTCGTCTATCTGCAATACGGCGCCATGCACCAGTCGTTCTCCGACATCGCCCAGGACAAGGGCGTCGGCGTCCTGGTCAGCACGGTGATCGGCCTGCTGCGCGACGAGATCGGCACGAGCTTCGCCTCGCGCTACAGCGCGCGGTTCGGCGCCGGGTCCACACCGCAGATCGGGTGTCAGTCCTACTCCGCGCTCCACCATTACGCGCTGGCCGCGTCGAACGCCGGCGGCTCGGCCGGGCCGGGCGGTTTCGAGCAGAACCGCAAGATCGCGCGAGCCCTGAAGTCGATCATCTACCGCAGCGTCTCGGGCGCCGTGCGCTTCGACAAGACCTGGCAGGCGGCGGCGCCCTATCCGGTCGTCACCCAGGACCCCTCGCTTGGGCTCCCGCACCTGTTCTTTCAGATCCGGCCCGACCTCCGGCAGCTGGCGCTGATCGCCCCCGAACCCTTCAACACCGACCGCTTCACGCTGCCGCCCTGGATGGCATCATGACAGCGGCGAAGACCAGCGGCCGATGGAGCGCGCGCAAGCTACGGCGCGTCGGCGTCATGGCCTGAACGTGCTTGTCTTGTTTGGTCGGGGGGGGGGGCGTTGGTAGCGGAGGAGGGACTCGAACCCCCGACACGCGGATTATGATTCCGCTGCTCTAACCAGCTGAGCTACTCCGCCGCGCTGCGGCGTTCGGGCCGCGCGATGCGGCGTGATATAAGAAAGGGCGTCGCGCCAAGTCAAGCGCGGGAACGGCCGGAGGTCGCGGAAACGTCGCGCTTCAGGTGCTGCGAGGGCGTGTACGGCCGTCCCGCGCGGTCAGCGGGGGCGGCGGGCGGCTTCGATGGCGATGGCGAGCAGGGCGCGCTCGGCGGTGGCCTCGCCAAGGCCCGCGGTCTTGCGGCCGGTCGCCACCGCCTCGCCGAGCCGCACGATCGCCTGCTCCAGCCGCTCGCCGGTCCAGGCGCCGAGCGCCTTCTCGGCCGCGTCCTTGCGGCGGAAATGGAACAGGAAGCCGTTCGCCTCCATCACCTGCCGGGCGCTGCGGCCCGCCTCCACGTCGGCGCGCAACCGGTGGAGGGTGAGCGCGTGGCGCAGCGCCGCGCCCACCACCACCGAAGGCGGCTGGCCAGACAGGCGCAACGCCTTCAGCGCCGCCACCAGATCGCCCGCGCGGCCGCCGAAGGCGGCGTCCACCGCCGCGTCCTGGCCCACGTCGCCGGCGTCGGGGATGACGGCCGCCACGTCGTCGGCCTCGATCCGGCTCTGGCCGAGCGCGTAAAGGCAGAGCTTGCGCACCTCGCCCCGGGCGGCGAGCCGGTCCGGCCCGAGCGAGGCGGACAGCAGCGCGCGCGCGTCCGGCGCGATGCCGAGCCCCGCGGCGCGCAGCTCCTCGTCGATCAGGCGCTCGCGGGCGCCGGCCTCGTCCGGATAGCAGGGCAGCGCCGCGGCGCGCGGGTTCTTCTCGCACAGCGTCCGCAGCGGATTGGTCTTCTTGAGGTCGCCCGCCTCCAGCAGCGTCAGCGATTCCGGCTGCGGCCCGCCGAGCAGGCCTTCGAGCGCGAGGTTCAGCGCCCGGCCGCCCACCTTGACCCGGATCAGCCGCTTGCCGCCGAACAAAGCGATGGTGCGGGCCTCGTCCGCCAGCCGGCCGGGATCGGAGGCGACCTCGTCGCCCTCGAGCCGCACCAGCGCGAACGGATCGTCCGATCCCTCCAGCGCGCGGGCCGCCAGCCGCTCGGCGCGCTCGGCCACCAGGCCGGCGTCCGGCCCGTAGATCAGGACGGCGCAGACCTCGGCGGGAGGCTTGGCGAGGAAGGCGTCGACGCCCGAGGCTTTGATCGCGACCATGGCCCGGTTGTCGCGGGCCGCGGGGCGGCCGTCAATGCGGCGTGGGCGCGGGGAGCGGGGCGGCCGGCGGCGCGAGATCGGTGTCGTTGCGGGCGGAGACCACCTCCGGCTCCCGGAAGTCCACCGGCACGCCGGGCGCGACCATATGGGCGAGCTCGTTCGCGTCCCAGTTGGTCAGGCGCACGCAGCCGTGGCTGTTGGTCTTGTCGATCTTGGACGGCTCGGGCGTGCCGTGCAGGCCGTAGGTGGGCTTGTCGAGCCCGATCCAGACCGAGCCCACGGGCGTGTTCGGCCCGGGCGGCAGACGCAGCGCCTTGGTGTTCTCGCCCTGCTGGAAGTTCACCTTGGGCCGGTACCAGTATTCCGGATTGACGGCGATGGCCTTCACCGCGTGCACGCCGGTGGGGGAGGGCAGATCGGCGCTGCCGATGGTGGCCGGGTAGGACGCCACGAGCCGTCCGGCCGCGTCATAGGCGAACACCTGCTTCTTGGCCTTGTCGGCGACGATGCTCGCCACCTTGGCCTTCAGCGGCGGGCCGGGATTGGCGACGGTCAGGACCGTGCCGGCGACGGTGAAATCCACGTCCGGGTTCAGCCGGCGCAGGAAGGCCTCGTCCATGTGGAAGCGCTCGGCCAGCATCTCCACCGGATCGCGATAGGCGGCGGAGGGCAGCTTGGCCTGTTCGGCGTAATCCGCCGGCATCACCGGCACGAAGGGGCCGGCCACGTCCTTCTCGGTGATCTCGTAAGGGACGAGCACGGGCTCGGCGGAGGTGGCCTCCAGCCGGGCCCAGAGCTCGGCGTCCATCACGCCGTCGACATGGTGGCCGACCATCATCTCGAAGGCTGCGATGGCCTTGGCGACGTTGCCGCCGTTGATGCCGTCGATCACGCCGGGCGAGGCGTTGGCGCGGTCCAGCAGCACCTGAAGCTTGATCATGCGCGGATCGGACTGCTGCCCCTTCGGATAGGGGTCCGGCGAGTAGACCGCGTCGTTGGCGAGCGAGATCAGCAGATCGACCGGATAGGCGTCTTTGGCGGCGCGCGCCGGCGCCGGCCGCGCGGGGGCCGCCACCGAAGGCGCGGGCCGCACGGGAGAC
>NZ_JBHTMX010000017.1:0-30519 GCF_042679725.1 Methylopila musalis | reverse complement strand
ACCCGGCCGACGAGCGCGTTGAAGACCAGCGCCGAGGCGAGCAGCAGCGCGGAGTTGGCCGCCACCGGCCACAGCGCGAAGCCGAAGCCGAGATCGTGCACCGGCGCGCCGCCGAGCACGGCGGTCAGCGCCACCGCGCCGCTCGGCGGATGCAGGCAGCGCAGCGCGATCATGGCGGCGATGGCGAGGCCCGCGGCGACGGCGGCCGCCAGAAACGGCGAGGGGATGAGCTGAGCCGCCGCCACCCCGATCACCGCCGCGACCACGTTGCCGCCCATGATCGAC
Organism: Methylopila musalis; assembly: GCF_042679725.1. Classification (NCBI taxonomy): domain Bacteria; kingdom Pseudomonadati; phylum Pseudomonadota; class Alphaproteobacteria; order Hyphomicrobiales; family Methylopilaceae; genus Methylopila; species Methylopila musalis. The sequence goes on along the minus strand of NZ_JBHTMX010000017.1, from coordinate 30,234 downwards.
CACGGCTGCGCCAGCGGACTCGCGGGCACCGCGAACAGCAGCACCGAGGAGGCGCCCATGGGCGCGATCAGCGCCGGCAGGCTCCAGCCGGCGGCGCCCACCGCCATGTGGGAGACGACGCCCGTCGCCAGAATGCCGACGAAGGCGCCCACCGCCGACGCGGCGTGCTCCTTCCGGCTGTAGCGGGGCAGATCGGGCGTCAGGCGTCGCAGAAGGGACATGGGCGTCTTCTCGTGAGAGGCGCGGCCGGACCCTTGCGCCTCGGGGAGGGCGTCGCGGGCGGTCAGCCCGCCACGTCGTCCGGCACAGCCTCGCGCTCGCAGCCGGAGGCGGCCGCGAGCGTCCGGGGCGTCTTCAGCGCGGCCAGAACCGCGCGCAGGCCGCTCGGCCCGCCGGTTACGCTGGCGAGGGTGCGGCGGTCGAGCACCGCCAGAAAGGCGGCGGTCGCCTCCGCCAGCAGGCCCTGCACGCCGCAGGCGCCGTTGATGGGGCAGCTCGGGCAATCCACGAGGTCGAACCCGTCCTCCATGCGCCGCACCACCTCGCCGATGGTGATGGTCTCCGGCGCCCGCGCCAGCCGCACCCCGCCGGAGCGCCCGCGCAGCGTCTCCACGTAGCCGGCCTTTCCGAGCTCGTGCACAACCTTCATCAGGTGGTTCTGGGAAATGTCATAAGCCGTTGCGATCTCGGCGATCGACGACAGCTTCTCGGGCCGCGCGGCGAGGTAGATCAGGGTCCGGATCGAATAATCCGTGTAGCGGGTCAGGCGCATCGCGGGCTCGATCCGGGGGAAAAGATATATCCTGCTTGCATGTTTTTAGCGGATCCGGTACGCCAATAAAAGATGCATATAAAATGAATGTTTTCAAGCGATGACCCCGCCCACCCACGACGACCTCCGCGCTCTGGTTCACGATTTCTACGCCGCCGTCCGGGCCGACGCCGAGCTCGGGCCGCTGTTCGAGGGCGTGGTCGCGGACTGGCCGGAGCACCTCGAGCGCCTGACGGACTTCTGGTCGTCGGTGCTGCTCGGAAGCGGCCGCTACAAGGGCGATCCGTTCGGCGCCCATGTGGCGATCCGCGACCGCATCCGCCCGGAGCTGTTCGCCCGCTGGCTCGCGCTGTGGGGCGCGGCCACGGAGCGCCGGTTCCCGCCGCCGGTCGCCGCAGCGCTGCAGGCGAGGGCCGCGCGCATCGCCGCCAGCCTTCAGGCCGGCCTGTTCTTCCGTCCCGACGGACCCGACCGTTCCGCGGCCTGACGCCGCCGGTCCTGTCCGTCTTCATCGCCTTAAGGAGGCGTCTGATGCCCAAGCCCCTGAGCCCGAGCACGATCGAGATCGTGAAGGCCACCGTTCCGGCGCTGGAGGCCCACGGCTTCCAGATCGTCCGCACCATGTACGGGCGCATGTTCCAGAACCCGGCGATCCGGGATCTGTTCAACCAGTCCCACCACGGCGACGGCGCGTCCCAGCCCAAGGCGCTGACCGGAGCGATCCTCGCCTACGCCAAGAACATCGACAATCTCGCCGTGCTGTCGGCGGCGGTCGAGCGCATCGCCCAGAAGCATGTGGGCCTGCAGATCCTGCCCGAGCATTACCCTTACGTGGCCGAGGCCCTGCTCGGCGCCATCAAGGAGGTGCTGGGCGACGCCGCGACCGAGCCGGTGCTGGCCGCCTGGGGCGAGGCCTACTGGTTCCTCGCCGACATCCTGATCGAGCGCGAGGCCGCGATCTACCGCGACATCGCCGACGCCGAGGGCGGCTGGAACGGCTGGCGCGATTTCCGCATCGTTGAAAAGACGAAGGAGAGCGACGTCATCACCTCCTTCACGCTGGCGCCGGTCGATGGCGGCCCCGTGCTGCGCCACAAGCCGGGCCAGTACCTGACGTTCTGGATCGAGCTGCCGGGCCGGCCGGCCCTGAAGCGGAACTACAGCGTCTCCGCGGCGCCGAACGGGCGCGACTACCGCATCAGCGTGAAGCGCGAGCCCCACGGCGTCGTGTCCGGCTGGCTGCACGACGAGGCGCAGGTCGGGACCGTGCTGAAGGTCGGGGCGCCGGCCGGCGAGTTCTTCCTCGACGGCGCGCCGCAGCGGCCGGTGGTGCTGCTGTCCGGCGGCGTCGGGCTCACGCCCATGGTGTCGATCCTCGCGGCGCTGGCCGAGAGCGGCGCGCAGGTTCCGGTGCACTATGTGCACGCCGCGCTCGACGGCGGCGCCCACGCCCTCGGCGACGAGGTGCGCGCGCTGGTCTCGGGCCGGCCGAACTTCGCCGCCAAGACCTTCTACGAGACGCCGCGCGCGGTGGACGGCGACGGCCGCTACGACGTCGCCGGGCGCGTCACGGTGGACTGGCTGCTCGCCAACACGCCTGCGCGGGAAGCGGACATCTATGTCTGCGGCCCCAAGGGCTTCCTCGCCGCCTTCGTCCACGGGCTGGAGGCGGCCGGCGTGCCGGCGGCGAACGTCCATTACGAGTATTTCGGCCCGGCGGAAGGCCTTCCGGCTGCGGCCTGAGCGCCGGGCCGGACCTTGGGTCCGGCGTTCTTCAGACAAACGAGGCGGGGGCCGCCCGGAAGCGACCCCCGTCACTTCATGCGATCAGAACTTCGCCTGCAGCGCCGCGAGGCCGGAGCTGAAGATGCCTTCGATCACCTTCTTCGCCGCGGCTTCGTCCGCGCCCTTCGGCTTGAACGCGGCGGTCCAGGTGATCGTGGTGGCGTCGCCGTGGCCCTTCAGCGCGAAGGTGGCCTTGTAGTCGGCGACCGGCAGCGGGCTCTCGTCGATCACGTAGGAGTAGCTGTGGCCGGCCTTCTCGGCCGTCTGCGTCTCCACAATCTCGCCGCCGCCCTTGAGCGACAGCGTCCGCTTCTTGCCGCCCTCCGACAGCGTGCATTTCTCGATCGCCGGATGGAACTGGCCGATGCCGCAGAAGTCCTTGGCGGAGGCCGCCCAGACCTTCTCGGGCGAGGCCTTGATCTCGGCGGTCTGGGTCACCTCGGCGGCGAGCGCGGCGGAGCCGCAGGCGAGGGAGAGGGCTGCGGCGAGCAGGATGCGGCCGGTGGGCATGGGGCGTTTTCCTCGGAAGCGGCGGGCGTTCACGCGCCCGCTCATGACGTTGCGACGGCGACCCTCGCAAAATCGTGATGCCCGGAAAATTGGACGAACAGATGAGTGGCGCGGCGCGCGCGACGCGCCATGGAGCCCCTGCGCCGGTCAGGCGAACGCGAACTCCGCGAGGGCGGGCACGTGGTCCGACGGGCGCTCCCAGGCGCGGACGTGCTTGTCGATGCGGGTCGTGACCAGCGCGTCGGCCGCCTGCGGCGACAGCAGCAGGTGATCGATGCGGATGCCGTCGTTCTTCTGCCAGGCGCCGGCCTGATAGTCCCAGAAGGTGTAGACGCCGTCCGCGTCGTCGCAGGCCCGCACGGCTTCCGTGAAGCCGAGCGCCATCAGCCGCCGCCACGCCGCGCGGGTGTCCGGCCGGAACAGCGCGTCCTCGACCCAGGCCTCGGGACGCTTGGCGTCCTGCGCCGCCGGGATCACGTTGTAGTCGCCGGCGATGACGTAAGCCTCCTCCAGCCGCAGCCGGTCGGCGGCGTGGGTCCGCAGACGCTCCATCCAGGCGAGCTTGTAGTCGTATTTCGGGCCCGGCGCCGGATTGCCGTTCGGCAGGTAGATGCCCGCCACCCGCACCGCCCGGCCGGGCACGGAGATCACCGCCTCCACGAAGCGGGCCTGATCGTCCGCGTCGTCGCCGGGCAGGCCGATGGTCACGTCCTCAAGGGGCGCGCGGGAGAGCAGGGCGACGCCGTTGTAGGTCTTCTGCCCGTGCACGACCACGTTGTAGCCGAGGTCCTCGATCGCCGAACGCGGGAAGGCATCGTCGACGCACTTGATCTCCTGCAGGCAGACCACGTCGGGCTCCGCCTCCTTCAGCCAGCGCGTCAGCAGGTCCAGCCGGGTCTTGATGGAGTTGACGTTCCAGGTGGCGATCCGCACCGCGCGCGTCCCATGTCGGCGTGAGGGTAGGGCGCAACCTAGCCGCCCGCCGTCCACGGGCCAACCCTGCGTCCCGAAACGAACGCGGCGGCGGAGAGGGCTCCCCCGCCGTCGGAAACGCGAGACGTTCCGCGCTCTGAAGATCCCGCGCGTCATGCCCGAGCTTGCCTCGGGCATCCACGACTTGAACGTCCAAGCTTTCGCTGTCCGTAAAGTCGTGGATACCCGGCTTCGCCGGGCATGACGGCGATGTGGCGCGAGCGCCGGCGCGTCGATCAGTTCTTGGTCTTGTCGACCATGGCCTTGGCCTTGATCCACGGCATCATGTCGCGGAGCTTGGCGCCGACTTCCTCGATCTGGTGGGCGTCGTTGCGGGCGCGGGTCGCCTTGAACGAGGTCTGGTTGACCTTGTTCTCCAGCATCCAGTTGCGGGTGAAAACGCCCGACTGGATGTCGTTCAGCACGCGCTTCATCTCCGCCTTGGTCTCGGGCGTGATGATGCGCGGGCCGGTGACGTACTCGCCGTATTCCGCGGTGTTGGAGATCGAGTAATTCATGTTGGCGATGCCGCCCTCATAGATGAGGTCGACGATCAGCTTCACCTCGTGCAGGCACTCGAAATAGGCCATCTCCGGCGCGTAGCCGGCCTCGACCAGCGTCTCGAAGCCGGCGCGGATCAGCTCCACAAGGCCGCCGCAGAGCACGGCCTGCTCGCCGAACAGGTCGGTCTCGCACTCTTCCTTGAAGGTGGTCTCGATGACGCCGGCGCGGCCGCCGCCGTTCGCCGAGGCGTAGGACAGGCCGATGTCATGGGCGTTGCCCGAGGCGTCCTGATAGATCGCGATCAGCGACGGCACGCCGCCGCCCTTCAGGTACTCGCCGCGCACGGTGTGGCCGGGGCCCTTCGGTGCGACCAGCAGCACGTCGAGGTCCTTGCGGGGCTCGATCAGGTTGAAGTGCACCGAGAGGCCGTGGGCGAACAGCAGGGCCGCGCCTTCCTTGAGGTTCGGCTCGAGGCTCTCCTTGTAGATGTCGGCCTGCAGCTCGTCGGGGGTGAGGAGCATCACCACGTCGGCGGCCTTGGCGGCCTCGGCCGGGCTCAGCACCTTGAAGCCCTCGGCCTCGGCCTTCTTGGCGGTGGCGGAGCCGGGACGCAGGCCGACGATGATGTTCGGCACGCCCGAATCGCGCAGGTTCAGCGCATGGGCGTGGCCCTGGCTGCCGTAGCCGATGATGGCGACCTGCTTGCCCTTGATGAGGTTCAGATCGGCGTCGCGATCGTAATAGACGCGCATTGTGAGGTCCTTCCCGATGCCCTTGGGTTGAATGGTCAGCTGGTCTCGGCCAGCGTTTTCGTCGCCCCGTACAGGGCAAGGAACTGTTGAACGGCGCGGCGCGCGTCGGCGCCGGCGTCGATGGCGAACGCGTCGCCGAGCAGGCGGCGGATCTGGACGTCCCGGACCACGAGGCCGAAAAAGGCGCGGAAGGCCTCCTCGGCGTCGTCGAAGGCGATCAGCCCGGCCCCGCGCGCGTCGAGCAGCAGCGGCTTCAGCCGCTCGCCGATCGCGAACCGGCCGTCGGCCAGCACGGCGCCGCCGAGGCTCTCCGCCTGTCCGATCGCCACCCGGTTCAGCGCGACCGAGGTCTCCGACGCGATCACGTTCAGCCAGTCGGCGGCGAAGCCCTCCAGGCTTTCGCGCAGCGATCCGGCGTCGAGCCGCTGGCGGTCATAGGCGCCGGCGCGCACCCTGGACGCTTGCCAGCGCACGGTGGCGCTCAACAGCCCGTCGCGGTCGCCGAACCATTTGTAGAGCGTCTCCTTGGAGCAGCTCGCCCGCCGCGCCACCGCCGTCATGGTCAGCGCGGCCGCGCCCTTCTCCACCAGCAGCGCAAGCACGGCGTCGAGCACGGCCTCGCGCCGCCCCGCCTTCTCCTCGCCTGCGATGTCCGAACCGATGTCGCTCAACTGACCGTACCGTACGTTACGGTTCGGTCGTATGGACGATCCCGGCCCCGCTGGCAAGGGCTGCTTTCGGGAGGGGGGAGGCGGCGCCGAGGCATGGTGAGCGCCGCCGCCCCCGCCTTGTCCCGGCCTTTAGCCGGGACCCAGAAACGTCTTCGCCCGCAGCATGATCTGCACGGTCGCAACATCCGCCGGAAACGCCGGCGGAAATGGGTCCCGGCTCAAGGCCGGGACAAGAAAGCGGGGCGCCTTTGCGCCCAAGCCCTCAGGCGGTCATGCCTTCGGGGCCGCGGGCGATGGCGGCGACGCCGGTGCGGGAGACTTCCACCAGACCGAGCGGGACCATCAGCGAGGTGAACTGGTCGAGCTTGTCGGGCTTGCCGGTGAGCTCGAACACGAAGCTCTCGGTGGTGGCGTCGATCACCCGGGCGCGGAAGGCCTCCGCGATGCGCAGCGCCTCGACCCGGAGCTCGCCCTTGCCGCGCACCTTCACCAGGATCAGCTCCCGCTCCAGCGCCTTGCCGGTGAGGGTGAGGTCCACCACCGAATGCACCGGCACCAGCCGGTCGAGCTGGTTCTTGATCTGCACCACCACGTCGGCGGGGCCGGTGGTGACGATGGTGATCCGCGAGAGGTGGCTCTCGTGGCTGATCTCCGAGACGGTCAGGCTGTCGATGTTGTAGCCGCGGCCGGAGAACAGGCCGATGACGCGCGCGAGCACGCCGGGTTCGTTGTCCACGAGGATCGCGAGCGTGTGGGCGGCGCGGGCCTCGTGGTGCTCGTCCATGAAGTAGGCGGAGCCGGTGGGTTGGCGCATGAGCAGGCTTTCATATCTTGGTGCTAAATCTCAATGTAGCATCCGTAGAATTCCAGCCATGACTCCGCATATTTTCGTGCGAATGGCCCTAGGAATTTCATAATATCGGCTTCGCTACATTCTGTGCTGTTCGCTGCGGCGTTAAGTGACGCTTCGACTAGGCCCGTAAGCGTCGCAGTCGCCAGTATCTCGTCAGAATGGATGGCTCCCCTTTCAATGGCGTCGGCGAGCCTTATTTTTTGCTCTTCTGTGATTTCGCGCCAGTTTCTCACCAGCTCTTGTCCCAACGCTCCGAGAATTTCAGTCGGCGGAGGTGATGACGGGTGCCAGTAGGCAGAAATAGCCTTTATCTCCTCCTGGAATAAGGGGGTGATTTCAGTGATTTCTGCCGCAAACGTCTCGACGGGGTTCATGTGCGCCCCAAATCCATGATCGAAAGCCGTAGGCTATCCGATCATGGATTTGTCTATAGCGTTGCTTACACCAGCGCCTGGCCGGCGCCGGTGATGGCCTTGTTGATGCTCTCGTCCGCGTCGTCGTTGAGCAGCATCTCGTTGTGGGCGCGGCCCGACGGGATCATCGGGAAGCAGTTCTCCATCTTGTCGACCAGACAGTCGACGACCGCGAAGCCCGGCGCGTCGATCATCGCCTGGATGGCGGCGTCGAGATCGGCCGGGTCCTGCACCCGGATGCCGGTGCCGCCATAGGCCTCCGCCAGCTTCACGAAGTCCGGCAGCGCCTCGGAGTACGAGTTGGAGTAGCGCCCGCCGTGCAGCAGCTGCTGCCACTGGCGCACCATGCCCATGTACTCGTTGTTCAGGATGAACACCTTCACCGGCAGCTTGTACTGCAGCGCGGTCGAGAGCTCCTGCAGCATCATCTGGATCGAGGCCTCGCCCGCGATGTCGATGACCAGCGCGTCCGGATGGGCCTTCTGCACGCCCACCGCCGCCGGCAGGCCGTAGCCCATGGTGCCGAGGCCGCCGGAGGTCATCCAGCGGTTCGGCTCCTCGAAGTGGTAGTACTGCGCCGCCCACATCTGGTGCTGGCCCACTTCCGTGGTGATGTAGGTCTTGCGGTGCTTGGTCAGCTCGTAGAGCCGCTCGATGGCGTGCTGCGGCTTGATGACGGTCTCGGACTTGCGGTAGCCGAGGCTCTTGCGCGCGCGCCAGCCCTCGATCTCGCCCCACCAGTCGGCGAGGGCGGCCTTGTCCAGCTCCGCGCCGCTCGCGCGCCAGATCTCCAGCATGTCCTTCAGCACATGGGCCACGTCGCCGATGATCGGCACCTGGACCTTGACGTTCTTGTTGATCTGCGCCGGATCGATGTCGATGTGGATCTTCTTCGAGTTCGGCGCGAAGGCGTCGAGCCGGCCGGTGATGCGGTCGTCGAAGCGCGCGCCGACGCACAGCATGACGTCGCAGTCATGCATGGCGTTGTTGGCCTCGTAGGTGCCGTGCATGCCGAGCATGCCGAGCCACTGGCGGCTCGACGCCGGATAGGCGCCGAGACCCATCAGCGTGGAGGTGACGGGCGCGTCGATCAGGTCCGCGAACTCGCGCAGCAGGCGCGAGGCCTCGGGGCCGGAGTTGATGACGCCGCCGCCGGTGTAGAAGATCGGCTTCTTCGCGCCGCGCAGCAGCTCGACCGCCTGGCGGATGCGCTCGGCCTCGCCTTCGATCTTGGGCTGATAGGTCTTGTGCGACACGTTCTGCGGGCCGACATAGCCGCCGCTCGCGAACTGCACGTCCTTCGGGATGTCGATGACGACCGGGCCCGGGCGGCCGCTGGTCGCCACGTAGAACGCCTCGTGCAGCGCCCGCGCCAGATCGTCGACGCTCTTCACCAGATAGTTGTGCTTGGTGCAGGGGCGGGTGATGCCGACCGTGTCGCACTCCTGGAACGCGTCCGAGCCGATCAGATGCGTCGGCACCTGGCCGGTGATGCAAACCAGCGGGATCGAGTCCATCAGCGCGTCGGTGAGGCCGGTGACGGCGTTGGTGGCGCCGGGGCCGGAGGTGACCAGCAGCACGCCGGGGCGGCCGGTGGAGCGGGCGTAGCCCTCCGCCGCATGGGCCGCGCCCTGCTCGTGACGGACGAGGACGTGCTCGACCTTCTCCTGCTGGAACAGCACGTCGTAGATCGGAAGCACCGCGCCGCCGGGATAGCCGAAGATGTGCTCGACGCCCTGGTCCTGCAGAGCGCGGACGACCATCTCCGCGCCGGTCATCGTCTCGGTCATGGCGGTTTCCTTCATCGCCGCGTCCGGGTCCCGACGTCCGTTTCGGACCGGCCCGGCCTTGTTGAGACCTCATCCCGCCGACCGCTCATCCGGACGCCGGGCAACAAAAAAGGGCCCGCTGGGGAGCCCTTGTGCTTAGGCGTCACCGCTGGCGCGCGGACCTTATGCGGCCCGCGACCTCGATGACGCCAGACTTACGAGAATGAGCGTGCGCGACACGTGCGCTCTCCAATGCGAAAGTTGCGCGGACGCTAAGCGTGGACGGGCGCGCTTGTCAAGCGGATCGGGGACAAGGACGAGAAACCGCCGCCGGGTTGAACTTTCGTCGGAACGGACAGCGTGGGCGTCGTCCTGATTGCGTCGACCGAGGTCGTCTCTATTATCGGCTGCAACGGATCGTGCTCTCACCCAAGGACGACGTCCCCATGGCCCGCATCATCGTGAACTCCAGCAGCTCGACCATCGACAACCAGATCTACGCCGCCTTGCAGCCGCAACGGCTGGAGCTGTTCACCAACACCTATTACGAGTTTCGGGCCGGCGAAGGCCGGCTGGTGTTCCGGGGCGACTTTGAGGTGGTCAACGGCGCTTTCGTCGGCGGCGTCGCTACTTCGATCGAGGTGCGGAACAGCACAGGCGGACGGGTCGCGACCATCGACCAGCTCTCCATCGACAGCGACGACTTTCTGGCTCTTCAGACCCATGAGCAACTGAACGCTCTGCTCGGCGCGTCCAGTTTCAAGGGCAGCGCTGGCGCGGACCGAATTTATTTGGGCGGTGCGACAGACGGCTGGATCGTGGACGCACGCGGCGGCAACGACACGATCGCCGGCTCGGCGATCGGGGACAACACCTTCAACGGCGGCGATGGAAACGACCAGATCACGGCGTTCAGCGCGGGCGCGGACACGCTGGACGGAGGCGCAGGTGATGACGTCCTGCTCGCCGGCTTCGGCGGCGACACCCTGATCGGAGGCGCCGGGGTGGATCGCGTCGAGTTTGGTTCGGCCGCGCAGGGCGGCCTAGGTGGGGCGGGCGTCCGCATTCACCTCGCGATTGCAGATACGCAGACAGTGAGAAGTGGCGTGACGCTTACGATCAGTGGCGTCGAGAATGTCACCGGCACAGATTTCAACGATTGGATAGGTGGCGACGACGGCGCCAATCGGCTGCTTGGCGGCGCTGGCGACGACCGGCTAGGGGGCGGGCGCGGCGACGACTATCTCGACGGTGGTGCGGGCGCGGACAGATTGGACGGTGGGCGTGGCAATGACGTTTATATTTCAGATGGACTTGATACGATCATCGAGCGGCCGGGGCAGGGTATAGATACCGTTTATTTGCGTTACGTTTTTGGATCTGGTGCTGATTTTGAAAGTTATACGATCGGAGAAAATATTGAAAATGTAATCGTACAAGGCTATGGGCCGTCTCGCATTAATGGAAATGATGCGAACAACGTTATAGACGGGGGTGGAGTTGTTTACGGACTAGGTGGGGATGATACCATTCATGCTGGCAAAGGAGGTGGCGCCGTGTCGGGCGGCGCAGGTTCCGATACACTAGTATTGGATAATGCTGGTGACGAGTCGGAGGGTACTGTAGATTTGACGAATGGATATTTAAAATTTTATGACGACGAGGCCATAGAAACATATAATACTGTATTGGATAGTATCGAAAATGTCATTGGCTCTGAAGGGAGAGATTGGATCGTAGGTTCGTCGATCTCGAATATTATTAAAGGGGCCTCGGGAAATGATAGCATTTACGGTGAAGGGGGGGATGATTTTCTTTTTGGAGGCGGGCGCAACGACCATATTGTCGGCGGTGCTGGCGTTGATACGATTGATGGGGGTAGTGGAAGAGATGATATTTATGGCGGTGACGGCGCCGACATCCTTTATGGCGGCTCCGGAGCCGACGAACTCAATGGAGGGTTGGGCGCCGATTGGTTGAGAGGCGGCAGCGGGGCTGATCACTTCGTATTCTGGTCGCCGGCGGAAACGCTCCGTTCAGGAGCTGGCCGCGACACTATTGTTGATTTTAGTAGCTTGGAAAAGGACAAAATCGATCTCACTCTGATCGATGCTTCAACACTCACAACAGGCGATCAGGCGTTCAAGCTTATTGGAACGGCCGCCTTCACTGCGGGCGTCGCGGGTCAGTTGCGTTACGATGTTAGCTCGGATGGTGATCTTTATTTGTTCGGCGAAATAAATGGGGATCGGATTGCCGATTTTTCCATCTTAATTGAAAATACGACTTCGTTGAAGTCGAGCGATTTTCTGCTTTAACAGGTTACGCTTGTTGTTGTGTTTGAGATTGTCCTCGGCGCCCACGACTTTATGGTTCAATTTTTTTGATGCGTCCAAAGTCGTGGGGTGAGCTTAATTTGTATCCGTGGAGCATTCGCAAACAGGCGCTTAGGCGGTTCTGGGGCGCGGTGATCGTTCGCCGCCGCCCACGCGGGTAAGCCCGGTCTTAACCGGCGTCGCCTAAGGTCCCCGCGCGCGCCGGGGACCGGGGCGCCGCGCGGGCTTTGGGCCGGCGCGTCCGTTCGCGCCGAGACCCGGGCAGGCCCATGAGCTTCCACGACATCGTCCACGCCGTGCTCGAATTCATCAAGGAGCACGAGGCCTGGGCGCCGTTCATCGTGTTCGTTCTGGCGTTCTTGGAATCGATCGTCGGGCTGTCGCTCGCCATTCCCTCCACCCCGCTGTTCGTGGGCGTGGGCGCGCTGATCGGCGCGAGCGGGCTCGCCTTCTGGCCGATCTTCGCGGGCGTGGCGCTCGGCGGCTTCATCGGCGACTGGGTGTCCTACGTTCTGGGCTTCCGCCTGAAGGACCGGGTGCTCGGCTGGGAGGCAGTGAAGTCCAAGCCGCAGCTCATCCTGCGCACCCAGCATTTCGTGCAGAAATGGGGCGCGGCGGGCGTGTTCGTCGGGCGCTTCATCAGCCCCATCCGCTCCTTCGTGCCGTTCGTGGCGGGCATGTTCCTGATGCCGCAGCTGTGGTTCCAGCTCGCCAACGCCACGTCCGCGATCGTCTGGGCCTACATCCTGCTCGCGCCGGGCGCGGCGCTGATCCGCAACTATCTCGGCTGATCCATCAGCGCGCGCGACGTCATCCATCACGGAACGGAACTCGACGGAGCCGGCCCGCCGCGCGTAAAACCACGCGGCGCCGCCCGTTCGCCGCGACGCGTGACGTGAGTCCCGTGCCATGAACATCCTGTCGATCCAGTCCCATGTCGCCTACGGCCATGTGGGCAACGCCTCCGCGACCTTCCCGCTGCAGCGCCTCGGCCACGAGGTGTGGCCGGTGCACACGGTGCAGTTCTCCAACCACACCGGCTACGGCGCATGGCGCGGGCCGGTGTTCTCGGCCGACATCGTGCGCGAGGTGGTGCAGGGCGTCGCGGAGCGCGGCGTGCTGCCCACCTGCGACGGCGTGCTGTCCGGCTACATGGGCGACGTCTCCATCGGCGAGGCCATCCTCGACGCCGCGGCGCGGGTGAAGGCGGCGAACCCCAAGGCGCTCTATTGCTGCGATCCGGTGATCGGCGATGTGGGGCGGGGCGTGTTCGTGCGGCCCGGCATTCCGGACTTCATGCGCGACCGCGCCGTGCCCGCCGCCGACGTGGTGACGCCGAACCAGTTCGAGCTCGAGCATCTCGCCGGCGTCTCCGTCGGCTCGCTCGGGGCGGCCGTCGCCGCCGCCCGCATGCTGCGCGCGCGAGGGCCGGAGACGGTGCTGGTGACGAGCCTGCAGACGCCCGAAACGCCGGACGACGCCATCGACCTGCTGGCGGTGGACGGGCAGGGCGCGTTCCGCCTGCGCACGCCGCTGCTGCCCGTCTCCGTGAACGGCGCCGGCGACGCCATCGCGGCGCTGTTCTTCGTGCACCTGCTCTCGACCGGCTCGGCCGCCGAGGCCCTGTCCCTCGCGGGCTCCTCGGTCTACGGCCTGCTCAAAGCGACCGCCGAGGCGGGCTCGCGGGAGATCCTGACGGTGGCGGCCCAGGACGAGTTCGTCCGCCCGAGCCGGCTGTTCACGCCGGAGGCGGTGTGATTTTCACATCCGGTTGCCTCTTCTTAAGCGCTCGGCGTCCATAACCATCCCGATCGGTTCGGGGGAAGGTCATGGCGTCTTCGGCGCGTCGGCTGCTGATTGAAACCACTGTGATCGGGCAAGCTTTCGCGGCTGTCCTGTTCCTGCGCTTCTTCCTGCCCGCCGGCGGCTGGGAGGACGTCACCGGCCATCCAATCGGCCGTGATTTTCTGAACGTGTGGGGCGCGCCGCGTGTGGTCGCAGAGCACGGGGCGGCGGCGCTCGCCGATCTGGCGCGCTATCCGCTGCTGCTTGAACAGCAATTCGGCCAGACGCTGAAGATGTTCTTCAACTGGTCTTATCCTCCGCACGCGCTGATCGTCCTCGCGCCGTTCTCATGGGCGCCTTATGGCGTCGCGCTGGGGCTATGGACGCTTGGAGGTCTCGGCGCCTTTGCGTTCGTGGTGAGGGCCGGGCTGCCCGCGGAGCGCCGACGCGTCGCCATCGCCGCCGCCGTTCTGTCGCCCGCCGCCTTCTGGTGCGTGGCGACGGGGCAGAACGGCCTGCTGCTCGGCGCGCTGGTGCTTGGCGCGGTGCTCTGTCTCGATCGACGTCCGGTGGTCGCCGGCGTTTTGATCGGCCTGCTTACCATCAAGCCGCAGCTCGGCCTTCTGATCCCTGTGGCCCTGATCGCAGCCGGCGCCTGGAGAACCATCTTCGCCGCAGCGGCCACGGCGCTCGCCCTGGCGCTGTGCGCGCTTGCGCTTTACGGCCTCGAACCATGGCGGCTGTGGCTCACGACCACCGCCGGATACCAGTTCGCCCTGCTCACCGACATCGTCGCGTTTCACCGCTACATGATGGTGTCGATCGCCGCGTCCGGCGGAATCGCAGGGCTGCCGCCCGTGCTGATCTGGCCGCTGCAGGGTCTGGGCGCGGCGCTGGCGGCGGTCGCCGTGTGGACCACCTTCCGGCGCACGGACGATCCGGCGACGCGTGCGCTCGTGCTTTCGATCGGCGCCGCGCTCGCGACCCCTTACGCCTTCAACTACGACCTGACGGCCATGACCGGCGCCACGATCTGGCTGCTGAGCCGGCGCGGCGAGCTCGGGCCGTGGGAGAGGCGGGTCTTTGGCCTGATGCTGTTGTCGCCCGTCGCCATCGTGCCGTTGCACATGATCGGCGCTCCGATCGCGCCGCTGATCCTGCTCGCAGGGCTCTGGATCGTCACGCCTCGGCGGGCGGTTCCGGCGGCGGAGCCGTTGTCGGCGGCGCAGCCTTGAGGCTCGCGCCGCGCCGTCCGGCGCTCCGGCTCGCCGGCCTGCTGCTGGCGGCGCATGGGGCGATGCTCGCGACGCTCGCCTTCGGCAAGATCACGCTCGATCTCGACGACGTGAAACAGATCTACGGGCTGCTGTTCATCCTTGGCGTCCTCGCGGCGGGGCTCGGCGCAGCGGGCTTTCCCCGGTTTGCGCTCGGGCTCGCGGCGCCGGTCGCCTGCCTGCTGCTGGCGCCGCCGGTCGCGGTCTGGAGCTACCAGGCCATGGGCGCTGGCTTCCCGCTGGCGGACGACCGCCTCGTCGCCATGGACGCGGCGCTGGGCTTCGACTGGCGGAGCTTCATCGCCTTCGTGGACGGGCGCCCCGCGCTCGCGTTTGCGCTCGACCTCGCCTATCGCTCGTTCACGCCGCAACTGCTGCTGCTGCCGATGATCTTCGCGCTGAGGGGAGACGCCGCGCACGCCTGCGCGATCATCGCGGCCTATGCGCTGCTGTGCTTTTCCGCCGCTGTGATCGGGGCGTTCTTCCCGGCGCTCGGCACCTATGTGGTCTATGGGGTGGCGCAGAGCGACCTTACGTCGATCGACGCGCATTACGGCTTCTTCTTCCTGCCGGAGTTCAACGCCGTGCGCGAGCCGGGCCCGTTCCTGCTCGATTTCGACAAGGCCGCCGGCATCCTCACCTTTCCCTCGGTGCATGCGGGGGCGGCGACGCTGTGCGCCTGGGCCGCGTGGCGCAGCCCGGTGCTGCGCTGGCCGTTCCTGATCCTCAACGTGTTCATGGCGACCGCCGCCGTCAGCCACGCCAACCATTATCTGATCGATGTGGCGGCCGGCGTCGCGCTGGCGGCGGCCTGCGCTTGGCTCGCGACCATGCTGTTCCGGGCGTCGGAGCAAGGGCTTGGGGCCATGCGCCCGGCTTTGCGCCCCCATCCGACGCAAGGCGAAGGAGCGGCGGACGTTTCCGCATAGCAACGCGGGAGCCCCGCGTGGTACCCGTAACGCCATGTCGCGCCTTTATGTGATCCTCGACGTGTTCGCCGACCGGCCGCTCGCCGGCAATCCGCTCGCCGTGGTGCTGGACGCGCAGGGGCTCGACGCGGAGGGCATGCAGGCCATCGCCCGCGAGTTCCACCTGTCGGAGACGGTGTTCCTGCTGCCGGCGGAGGACGAGTCCCGCAAGGCGCGGCTGCGCATCTTCACGCCCGAGCAGGAGCTGCCCTTCGCGGGCCATCCCACGGTCGGGACCGCCGCGCTGCTCGGCCTGATGGACGCGAGCGCCGGCAAGGGCCGCCTGCACGGTTTCGAGCTCGAGGAGCCGGTCGGCGCGCTCGCCTGCGACGTGGAGGTTCTGGACCGGCGGCGGGCCTTCGCCTCCTTCGGTCTGGCGCGCCTGCCGCAGCCGGCGGGCGAGGCGGGATCGCCCGCCGCGATCGCAGCCGCCCTCGGGCTCGGCGAGGACGACATCGGCTTCGACCGCCATGCGCCGTCGCGGTTCGAGGCGGGCAACCCCTTCACCTTCGTGCCGCTGAACAGCCGCGACGCGCTGGCGCGGGCCGCCATCCGCCACGAGGCGTGGGACGCGGCCTTCGGCGGCGCGGGCCGGCCCTCGGCCTATCTCTACATCCGCGGCGAACCCGGCGGGGACCTCGCCTTCCGCGCCCGCATGCTGCGGCCGGGGCTCGGCGAAGACCCGGCCACGGGCTCCGCGGTCGCGGCCTTCGCGGGCGTGCTGATGGCGTTCGAGCCTCCGGCGGACGGCGCCCATGCGTTCCGCGTCGGCCAGGGCGACGAGATCGGCCGCCCGAGCGCGATCGAGCTTGGAATCAAGGTGCGCGGCGGCGCGCTGGCCTCCGCGACCATCGGCGGCTTCGCCGTGGTGGCGGCCGAAGGCTCGCTGTTCGTGAAATGAGCGAGGCGCGCGTCGTCGCCGTCGCGGGCTTCGGGGGGCGCGTCACGCCCGGCCCGCTCGCCGTCGACGTGACGGAGGCGCCCGCGATCGCCGCCAACTTCGCGGTTGAGAAGGCCCGCAAGCCGAAGATCTTCGACGGCCGGGTGCTGCTCGCGGAGCGCGTGGCGATCGAGGACGGCCGGCTCACCGCGGATTACGCGGAAACGGGCTTCTCCACCTTCCTGTGGTGGCGCGCGCAGGGCTTTCCGGAGCGGGGCGTACGCAACGTGTTCGGGGCCGCCGCCGTGGTGTCCTCGGACGGCGCGGCGCTGCTCGGCCGCATGGCTCCGCACACGGCCAACGCCGGAAAGATCTATTTCCCCGCCGGCACCCCGGACCGGGACGACCTGCGCGGCGAGGCGGTGGACATCGAGGGCTCGATCCTGCGCGAGCTTTGGGAGGAGACCGGGCTCGAGCCGCCGCTCGTGACGCCGACCGACGAGCGCTTCGTGGTGTTCGCGGGCCATCTCGTCGCCTGCGTGCGCCGGTTCGACTGCGCGCTCACGGCGGTCGAGCTGAGGGAGCGGGTGGAGGCGACGCTTCGCGCGCAGGCCGAGCCGGAATTCGACGCCGTCGTGCTGGCGCGCAGCGCCGCCGATCTGACGGGGCCGACGCTGTCCTACGTGCCCGCCGCGCTGGAGCGGCTTCTCGGCCCATAGGGCGTGGCCGCCACGGCGCTTGACGCGCGGCGCGGGAGAGCGTTTCAACCGGCCCCATGACGCTCAAGCCCGAAGCCCTTCTCGCGCCCGTACCCGCCACCGTCGCCCGCGCCCCGGACGGCTTCGACGCGCTGCTCGTCGCCGATCTCGCCCGCGCCGCCGTCTCCAAGCGGCATGATTCCGCGGGCGTCGCCTTCATCGCCCGCGACGCGCAGCGGCTGGCGGCCATGGAGCGGGCCTTCGCCTTCATGGCGCCGGACCTCGAGCTGCTGACCTTTCCGGGCTGGGACTGCCAGCCGTACGACCGTGTGTCGCCCAACGCCGCGGTGGTGGCGAACCGCACCACCACGCTCGCGCGCCTGGCCCGCACCCGCGCCGGCGACCGGCCGCGGGTGGTGCTGACCACGGTCAACGCGGCGCTTCAGCGCGTGGCGACGCCGGCGGCCGTCGCCCGGCAGAGCTTCTCGGCCGCGCCCGGCAACGTGGTGGACCTGAAGAAGCTCGCCGAATGGCTGGAGGTGAACGGCTTCCTGCGCTCCTCCACCGTGCGGGATTACGGCGAATACGCCATCCGCGGCGGCATCGTGGACCTGTTTCCGGCCGGCCACGCCGAGCCGATCCGGCTCGACTTCTTCGGCGACCAGCTGGAGACGATCCGGCCGTTCGATCCGGAGACCCAGCGTTCCACCGGCCAGCTTCGGGCGCTCGATCTGGTGCCTATGTCGGAGGTGCAGCTCACCTCGGACACCATCCGCCGGTTCCGGCAGTCCTACGCCGCGACCTTCGGCGCGCCGAACCGGGAGGACCAGCTCTACGCCGCGGTCAGCGAAGGCCGGCGCTATGCGGGCATGGAGCACTGGCTGCCGCTGTTCCAGGGCGATCTCGCCACCCTGTTCGATCATCTCGATGACGCCCGTTTCGTGCTCGATCCGCTGGTGGACGACGCGGCGGGCGAGCGTCTCGCGCTGATCGCCGATTACCACGACGCCCGCGTCACCCAGGCGAAGCAGGACCGCAGCGGCGGCGCCTACAAGCCGCTGCCGCCGGACGCGCTCTATCTCGCGCCCGAGGAATGGCGCGAGCGGCTGGAGCAGGCGGCGCCGATCCGCCTCACGCCCTTCGCGCTGCCGCCGGGGCAGGGCGGGCGCGTGTTCGACGCCGGGGCGCGGCTCGGCCGCAGCTTCGCCGCCGAGAGGGCGGACGAGGGCGCCAACGTGTTCGAGGCGGTGGCCGACCACATCAAGGCGCTGAAGAACGACCGCAAGCGCGTGGTGGTGGCGGCCTGGAGCGAGGGCGCGCGGGACCGGCTCGGCACGGTGCTCGGCGATCACGGCCTCAAGGCCGCGAAGCCGGTGGCGAGCTGGCGCGAGGCCATGGCGCTGCCGCGCGACGTGGTGGGGCTCGGCGTGCTCGGCATCGAGCAGGGCTTCGAGACCGAAGACGTGGCGGTGGTGGCCGAGCAGGACGTCCTCGGCGACCGGCTGGTGCGCGCCAAGGCCAAGCGTCGCCGGCCGCAGGACTATCTGACCGAGGCGGCGGGCCTCTCGGCCGGCGATCTCGTGGTGCATGTGGACCACGGCATCGGCCGCTTCGTGGGGCTGAAGACCATCGAGGCCGCGGGCGCCCCCCACGACTGCGTGGAGCTGCATTACGCCGGCGGCGACAAGCTGTTCCTGCCGGTGGAGAACATCGAGCTTCTGACCCGCTACGGCTCGGAGGACACGGAAGCCCAGCTCGACAAGCTCGGCGGCTCCGGCTGGCAGGCGCGCAAGGCGCGGATGAAGAACCGCATCCGCGAGATGGCGGGCGAGCTCATCAAGATCGCCGCCGCGCGCCTCACCAAGGAGGCCCCGCGCGCTACGCCCCCGGAAGGGCTTTACGACGAGTTCTGCGCCCGCTTCCCCTACGACGAGACCGAGGACCAGCAGGCCGCGATCGACGCGGTGCTGGACGATCTCGCCGCCGGCCGTCCCATGGACCGGCTGATCTGCGGCGACGTGGGCTTCGGCAAGACCGAGGTCGCGC
The DNA here is from genome assembly GCF_042679725.1 of Methylopila musalis. Classification (NCBI taxonomy): domain Bacteria; kingdom Pseudomonadati; phylum Pseudomonadota; class Alphaproteobacteria; order Hyphomicrobiales; family Methylopilaceae; genus Methylopila; species Methylopila musalis. Next base: position 11,246 of record NZ_JBHTMX010000017.1, on the reverse strand, counting down.
TGCGCGCCGCCTTCGTGGTCGCCATGTCCGGCAAGCAGGTGGCGGTGATCGTGCCGACCACGCTGCTCGCCCGCCAGCATTTCAAGACCTTCGCCGAGCGCTTCCGCGGCCTGCCGCTGAACGTGGCGCAGGCCTCGCGCTTCGTGTCCCAGAAGGAGCTGAACGAGACCAAGAAGGGCCTCGCCTCGGGCGGCGTCGACATCGTGGTCGGCACCCACGCGCTCCTGGGCAAGACCGTGGGCTTCAAGGATCTCGGCCTCGTGATCGTGGACGAGGAGCAGCATTTCGGCGTCGGCCACAAGGAGAAGATGAAGCAGCTGCGCGCCGAGGTGCATGTGCTGACGCTCTCCGCGACCCCGATCCCGCGCACGCTCCAGCTCGCCCTCACGGGGGTGCGGGAGCTGTCGATGATCGCGACCCCGCCGGTGGACCGTCTCGCGGTGCGCAGCTTCGTGGCGCCGTTCGATCCGCTGATCGTGCGCGAGGCGCTGCTGCGCGAGCGCTACCGCGGCGGCCAGTCCTTCTTCGTCTGTCCGCGGATCGAGGACATGGCCGACGCCCGGCGCTTCCTCGAAAGCCAGGTCCCGGAGGTGAAGATCGTCGCCGCCCACGGCCAGATGGCGGCGGGCGATCTCGAACAGGCCATGACCGATTTCTACGAGGGCCGCTACGACGTGCTGCTCTCCACCGCGATCGTGGAGTCCGGCCTCGACATTCCGAACGCCAACACGCTGGTGGTCTACCGCGCCGACATGTTCGGCCTCGCGGCGCTCTACCAGCTGCGTGGCCGCGTCGGCCGCTCCAAGACGCGGGCCTACGCGCTGTTCACCGTGCCGGCCAACAAGGCCCCGACCGTGAACGCCGAGCGGCGCCTGAAGGTGCTGCAGTCGCTGGAGGGACTGGGCGCCGGCTTCCAGCTCGCGAGCCACGACCTCGACATCCGCGGCGCCGGCAACCTGCTCGGCGAAGAGCAGTCCGGCCACATCAAGGAGGTCGGCTACGAGCTCTACCAGCAGATGCTGGAGGACGCGGTCGAGAGCCTGAAGGAGGGCGGCGCCGAGGTGGTGGCGGACCAGTGGTCGCCGCAGATCACGCTCGGCGCGCCGGTGATGATCCCGGAGGAGTATGTGGGCGACCTGTCGCTGCGCCTCTCGCTCTACCGCCGCCTCGCGGAGGTGGACACCGACGAGGGGCTGGAGGCGTTCGGCGCCGAGCTGGTGGACCGGTTCGGCCCGGCCCCGACCGAGGTCAAGCAGCTGCTGGACATCGCCGGCATCAAGGCGCTGTGCCGCCGCGCCAACGTGGACAAGATCGACGCCGGGCCGAAGGGCGTGGTGCTGTCGTTCCGGGACAACGCCTTCGCCAACCCGGCGGGCCTCGTGGCCCACATCGCCCGCGAGGAAGGCCCGAACGCCAAGGTGCGTCCGGACATGAAGGTGGTGTTCCGGCGCGAATGGCCGACGGTGGAGAAGCGCCTCAAGGGCGCCGCGCGGCTGCTGCGCGATCTGGTGAAGATCGCCGAGGCGGCCGCGAAGAAGGCGGCGTGAGGCGGGCCCGGGCGCAGCGGCGCTGAGCCGCCGCGCGGCGCAGGTGTCAGAACCCGGCTGGGCATGTTTGAGACGCCCCGGTCCACACGAGCGTCATGCCCGCGCCTTCGCGCGGGTATCCACGACTTTCCCGTTGGGCGCGGACGTCGACGTCCAAAGTCGTGGATGCCCGAGACAAGCTCGGGCATGACGAAGAATGCGTTTTTTCGCGGAGCTATCGCCCGAGCCGCGTCAGAACCACCGTTCCTGCACGGTGATGGTGTCGCCGGGGCGCACCGGGTAGGTCAGCGGCACCTCGGACTTGTAGATCCGGTCGCCGTGGCGGCGGGTCAGCTCCACCCGGTCCTTTTGGGCGCGGGGCGAGAAGCCGCTCGCGATCGCGACCGCGTTCTGCGCCGTCATGCCGACCACGTAGGGGAATTGCCCCGCGCTGTTGACCTCGCCCAGAATGTAGAACGGACGGTAGCCCTCGATCTCGACCGAGACGTTGGGATCGCGCAGGAACCCGCCCTTGAGCTTGGCTTCGAGCCCGGTGCGCACCTGGTCCGGCGTCTTGTTGACCACCTCGTAGCGGCCGACCAGCGGCATGGCGATGCGGCCGTCCGGCTCGACGGTGTAGCTGTTCGAGAGGTTCGGCTGGCCGAACACGCTGATGCGCAGCCGGTCGCCGGTGGCGAGAACGTATGGCTCGTCGAAGGCGGCGGCCAGCGGCGGCGGCACCGCGCGGGGCGCGGCGCATCCGGCGAGCGCGGCGGCCAATGCGATGGCGGTCCAGGTGAAGCGCGACATTCGAGATTCCGCAATCGTCTCGGGGTTCCGTAACTTGGTACAGGGTCATGGTTAACAGAGGGTTTTCGTCGCCACGGGCCCCGTCCTTCGGGGTTAACCCTACGGCAACCACGCCCGTGTTGTTCTCAAGCCGGAATCTGTTGCGCGCCTGAAGTTAGGACGGGGGTCATGGCCGAACGCGGCATTCATCGCGGGACCGATCTCTCCCAGAACGGGGAGATCGATCTGCGCGCGCTCGGCGCCGGAATCTGGCGGCGCAAGGCGTGGATCATCGGGCCCACGCTGCTGGCGGCGCTCGGGGCGATCGCCTTCGTGCAGCTGTCCGCGCCCTATTATCGCGGCACCTCGCTCGTGCTGATCGAGAACAAGGCCCCGATCAGCCCCGCCGCGGGCGCGGAGCGGGATGGTCAGCTGCCGGACGAGCAGGCGGTGATGACCCAGGTCCAGTTCATCCAGTCGCGGGATCTGGTGCGCAAGGTCTCCGACGCGCTGAAGCTCGAGGACGATCCCGAGTTCGAGGTCCGGCAGGCGCCGTCTCTCACCAGCCGCATTCTCGGCCTGCTCGGCCTGTCGCGCGCCCAGGACCAGCTGCCCATGAAGGAGCAGGTGGTCGACAAGGTCGCGAAGAACCTGCTGGTCTATCCGGTGTCGGGCGCGCGCGTGGTCGGCGTGGAGTTCTCCTCCACCGATCCCGACACCGCCGCCCGCGTGGCGAACGGCTTCGTGGACGCCTATTTCGACATCCAGCGCGAGGCCAAGCGCGATCTGAACCGCCAGGCCACGAACTATTTCTCGCAGGAAATCGAGGCCATGCGGCAGCGGGTCTCGGACGCCGAGGAGAAGGTGGAGTCGTTCCGCGCCAAGGCCGGCCTGCTCGCCGGGCCGAACAACTCCACCGTGGTGGCGCAGCAGCTCGGCGAGAGCAGCTCCCAATTGATGACCGCGCGCACCCAGCAGACGGAAGCCCGCGCCAAGGCCGACGCCATGCGCGACGCGCTGCGCGCGGGCCGGCCGGCGGACGCGCTCGACATCGCCAATTCCGACGTGGTGCGCTCGCTGGTGCAGCAGCGCTCGCAGCTTGCGGCCCAGATCGCGAGCGAGGGGCGCACGCTGCTCGGCCAGCATCCGCGCATGCGTGAGCTGAGCGCCCAGCTTCAGGGGCTCGACGCCCAGGTCCGGGTCGAGGCCGAGAAGATCGCCCGCGCCTATGAGAACGAGGCCAAGACGGCCGGCGCCCGCGTGGCCGCGCTGCAGAAGGGGCTGGACGCCCAGAAGGCGACCGCCGCCACCGCCAACGGGCAGGACGTGCAGCTTCGGGCGCTGGAGCGCGAGGCGCGTTCCCAGCGCGACCTGCTGGAGCAGATGCTGGCGCGCTACCGCGAGGCCTCGGCGCGCGACAACCCGGACGCGCTGGTCGCCGACGCCCGCATCATCTCCCGCGCGGCTGCGCCGACCGAGCCCTATTTCCCGAAAAAAGCGCCGACGGTCGCCATCGCCTCCATCGCCGCCTTCGTGCTCGCGCTGGTGGCGGCGGCGACGGCCGAGGTGTTCGGCGGCGGCGGCGCCCTGCGCCGTCCGGAGGAGGACGAGGCCGCGCCTCCGCCCGCGATCGGCGAGACGCCGGTGTTCGGCCGGCTGACCGGCCGTCCGTCCAAGCCCGCGCTTGACGCCGCTCGCGCGCCGGCGCTGCTCAAACCCGGTATCGACTCCTTCGACGTGGCGGATTCGACGCTGGTCGCTGCGCTCGCCCGGCAGCTCGCCTCCATGCCCACCACCGAGGGCGCGCTGCGCATCCTCGCCACCGGCGCCACCTCGGGCGTGTCGCTCGGCGACGTGCTGGCGGAGCTCGCCCGCATCATGTCCGACTCCGGCCGCCGCGTGGTCGCCGCCGACGCCGGCGGCGGCGCGCCGCAGCTCGACGGCGACGAAAAGCGTCCCGGGCTCGCCGAACTGCTGCAGGGCTCGGCCACCTTCGCCCAGGCCATCCACCGCGACCGCGGCTCGCGGGTGCATGTGGTGCCCGAAGGCGGCGTCGCCTTCGACGCGCTGGACGCGCCCTCCCGCGCCCGCCTCGGCGTGGTGCTGGACGCGCTGGCGCTGACCTATGACTTCGTGCTGCTCAGCGCGCCGTTTGCGGCCGCAGACCCCTTCGCCGAGCACGCGTCCGCCGCCATTCTCGTGTCCGACCGGGGCGCCGGCGACGTGGCGACCGTCGAGGCGCACGAGCGCCTGAAGGCGACCGGGATCGAGGACGTGGTGGTGCTGCTGATCCGCGACACCGGCGGATCGCCCGACGGCTCGCGCCTCGCCGCCTGACGGCTGGGACGCCAAAACATCAAACCGAAACGACAAAAGGCCGGGCGCGACGCCCGGCCTTTTTCATGTTCGCCTCATCACGCGGCGGGTCCGGCCCGCCGGGAGGCGGCGTCAGTCCTCGGCCGCGGGCGCCGGGGCGTGGCGCTCGACGTCGCGGGCGCGCAGTTTGCGGATGCGGGTCGCGAAGGCGTAGACGGCCGAGTTCGACTTGACCCAGGCCTTGGCGGCGCGCTTGGCGGCGAACACGCCCGCGCCCGCCCGGCCGAGCGGCGAGACGCCGAGGATGGTGTCGAACAGCGGATCCACGTCCGCGCAGAACAGCGCCTTGTAGGCGGCCGCGCCGACCCCGAGGTCGAACTCGGTCATGCCCCGGCCGATGGCGTCCTCCACCATGAAGGTGAGCAGCAGCTCGCCCGGGCTGTAGCGGGCGAGATCGCCGCTGGTGATGGAGTTGAACATGCCGCACATGCGGTCGCGGTCGGCGATCACGCCGAAGGTGGCGATCACCTCGCCGTCGAGATCGAAGCCGTAGAGGTCGATCGCGGGCGGCGCGGCGGCGAGCCCGGCGGCGGCGCGGATGAAGTCCTCCACGCCCGGCTCCGCGAACACGTTGTCGATGCCGCGGGCCGCGAGCCGCTGCGCCTTCTGGGCGAAATAGGCGTCGAGCACATGGGTCCGGTCCGCGTCGGTCTCGGCGCGGTAGATGCGCACGACGCCCCGCTCCTCGAACCGGCGCAGCTTGCGGCGCTGGGCGGAGCGCGTCTTGGCGGAGACGTAGCGCTTCAGATGCGCCTCCACCGAGGCCTCCAGCCGGCCGCTGTAGGCGAAGTCGGGGGAGGGCTGGCGTGGCAGGCCGGCGAGCGGGTTCGGCGCGCCGCGCCAGCTTTCGGGCTGGTTCGACAGCGCGAACAGATCGACCCGCGCCGCCGCCGCGATCTCGCGCAGCAGGCGCTCCACCTCCGGTGGCGTGAACGCCGCGACGGCGTCGCGCGCGAACACCGGCAGATTGTAGTTCACATGGGTGCCGCCGAGATAGGACGCGACGCGCAGGCCGAACCGGCGGGAGACCCCGAGCGGCAGCAGCGCCACCGCCCGTCCCTCCGCGTCACGGGCGATGGCGATCGCGATCTCGACGCCCTCGCGCCGGCCCACATTGTCCGCCCAGGCGCTCAGGAACGCCGGCGTCTGGTAGGGCGTCGCGACGCCCTCGCCGAGAAGCTCGCGCCAGACCGCGTCCGCCTCGGCGACCGAGGTCCGGAGCTCGATCCGCTCGAAGACGCGGGCGCCGTCCGCGGCCGCGCTCCGGGGAGCGGCGGGACGGGTGGGCGAGGCGGCGGACACGCTGGACATGGAGGCCTCCACGACGGACGGCGCGGCGAGGGTCACCGGCTCACCCGCAGGTTCGACAGGCTTCCACCAATGGCGGTGAAGGCCGCCTTAAGAGCTTCGTTGTTTCCCGCATCGAAGTAGAACGCCGTGCTCGTGGCGCAGGTTTGCAGCAGGGTCTTGATCGCGTCGGGCGGGTTGTTGAACGCGACCGTGTAGACGATGATCTCCTTCGCTTTCATGCTCGAGCAGACGGTGGACAGTTTGGCGTCCAGGGCCTTGTTGGCCGTCGTCATGTCCGCCGTGCCGAGACGCTTGTCGGAGAGAAAGCTGTAGGACGTGTAGTTGTTCTCGTTGAACATGTTCTCGCCGTCCGTCATCAGAATGACGGCCTTGTTCATGTTCTTCGAACCGTAATCGAGCGGCAGCTTGTTCGTGAGCATGTCGCCGTCCCAGACGCCGCGCCATGACGGCGACAGCATGCGCCAGCCCCACACCGCGCCCACGTTGATGAAGGTCGAGCCGCCCGCCTTCATGGCGTCGATGCCGTTGACGATCGTGGTCTTGACGTTGGTCATGGGCGTCAGAACCGCGGGGCAGAAGGCGCCGGGGCCGGTCTGTCCCTGCACCGGCGCGTAGTTGATGTTGAGCGACGTCCAGAACCAGTTGGTCACGATCCAGTCGTTGTAACGGCTGTCCGGGCTGTAATAGGCCTTGAACGTGGTGCCCGTCTTCAGAGCGGAGGGGATGTCGTCCGTGACGTCGTAGCCGTTTAAGCGCTCTTCGACGCAGCCGGTCCAGTACGCCGGATAATAGGAGCGGGTGACCGTGTTGAGGTCGGTCCACAGCGCACGGGTGACGCCGATGTTCACGGCCTGTGAGAACGGCACCAGCCCCACGTAAAGGTTCTTCGCGGTGGTCTGATCTCCGAACAGCTGGCCCACGAGCAGCTTCGCGGCGTCCTTCAGCGGCCCCATGCTGTTGCTCATGTCCATGGAGCCGGTGTTGTCCAGCACCATGACCACTTCCAGACCCTTGGAGGATCGCACCACCTCGGTCGTCGCCCGCACGTCGACGGAGGCGGTGCCGAACAGCTTCATGAACGAGGTCGGCATGGAGGCGGTCGCGGTCAGCGAGATGACGCTCTTGTCCGCGTTGGGCGTGGCGGTCACGGTCTTCACCGTGGCGCCGGCGAAGTTGGTCGCGAAGTTGGCGGAGACGAACTTCTTGGCGTCGGCGTTGTAGTCGGTGGTCGCGAGCCGGGCAGCGACCGCGAGGCCCGCGGCGTCGAGCGAGTTCACCAGCCGGGCGCGCACCATGGTCGCGCGGCCGGTGTCGATCGCGATGCCGATGCACCCGACGAGAACCAGGAACATGAGGCCGATCAGCGGCGCGACCGAGCCGCGGTCGTCGGCGGTCAGGCGCGGAAACAGGCGAACGTGGCGCATCATCTCACGTGCAGGGTTTGGTGTTGAGCGCGCCGAGACGCGGACGGAACAGCCCTTTGGCGTAGACGTCCTGCGTGCCGGAAATGGAATAGGCGAAGATCGGCTTGAACTGGTAGTAGACTTCGGCCACCACGACGTTGTCTTTGGCGTCGCCGAAGAGGGTCGCGCTGACGTTTGCTGTACCGGCTTCGACGCCGATCTTGCTGCTCCATTTGGAGCCCTTGGTGCTCGCGCACTGCCAGCGCACCTTGGGCGTCGTGCCGTCGAGGTAGAGCGAACTGAGGATCGTGACGCCGTTCGTGCCGGACACGTAGCCGGGCAGGTTCTGCCCGCTGATCAGGAACACCTGCTTCAGCCCGTCGATCGTCAGCGACTTGTACTGCGCGGTGACGTCCGTGACGGAGAAGGCGATCTTCCCCACCTTGTCATAGGCGTTGGCGTAGCGCGCCAGATCGACGCCGCCGAGCAGCAGCAGCAGCAGGAACGGCGCGCACAGCGCCAACTCCGTCGCGGCGACGCCGCTGTCGGACCGCCGGAGCCGGGAAAGGCGTCGCCAGAGGGTTCGGGCGCGCCGCATCAGTAGGGCTCGTTCTTGGCCATGGTCTGCACGGACAGCGTGCGGACGCCGTTGGTCCCGAGCAGTTTGCCCATCATGGGCGTGTGGATGGCCCACGGGTATGTCGCCGTGAACACCACGATCTCGCCCGACGCGCCGGAGCCCGACTTGCCCTTGTCCGCGTCGTAGGCGCCGTTGCCGTTCACGTCGGTGTACGGCTCGTTGGAGTCGCGCACGCCGTTGTTGTTGAGGTCGGTGAACGGCTCGCCGATGTTGTCGTAGCTTGCATAGGACCGGCTGGTGACGGTGATCTTGGACGGATCGAGCAGCCCGCTCGCAGCGCGCTTCATGGCGGCCTCCACGGTCGCGGCCTGGGTCTTGCCGGTGTCGGCGTAGCCGGTCTTGTTCACGCGCGCGGCCATGAAGATGGCGTCCTCGAGCTGCCGCTGCGCGGCCATCATGATGCCGGTCTCCACCGTGCCCACCACGATGAGCAGCAGCACCGGCGAGATGATTGCGAATTCGATCGCCGTCGCGCCGCGCTCATCGGAGCGGACACGCGACAGTCGGCGAAGGAACGGGAAAGTCGTCATAGGATCAGATCGACCTTGTGGCGAAGGATGGCCTGACGATCTCTATACGGCGACGGGCTATACAACTGGTGAAATCGAACGCGTAAAATTCGATCAATAAGCGGCTTTGAATGAAATGAATTTATTTACCTTAATAGTTGGGCGTTCTCTTCGAGCGATTATGCACGCTTCGTTCAAGGTTAAAGGATAGCCTGATCACGATCGGGTCGAATCGGGAGAGCGACGGGGGCGATGGCGGCAGCGCGAACGCAGGCTTTTCGCGCGGCGTTCGCTGCGCTGCGCGCCGGCGGCGTCAACCGCGGCCTGCGCGCTCGCGCCCAGGGGCTCGGCGTCATCCTGACGCTGCACCATGTGCGCCCGTGGAGCGGGAAGGCGTTCGCGCCGAACCGCCTGCTGGAGATCGAGCCCGCCTTTCTGGATCAGGCGCTGGGGCGCGCCCGCAAGCTTGGCTTCGACTTCGTGTCGCTGGACGAGGCCTGGCGGCGCACGCTGACCGGCGTGTCCTACCGGCCGTTCCTTCACGTCACCTTCGACGACGGCTACCGCGACGTGCGCGACCATGCGCTGCCGATCCTGGAGCGGCACGGCGCGCCGGCGACCCTGTTCGTCACCAGCCGTTTCGCCGACCACGACGCCGACATCTGGTGGCTGGAGCTGGAGGAGGCGATCGCCCGCTCGCGCCGGATCTACATGGATCTCGGGCGCGGCGAGGCCGTGCTGCCGACCGCGACCGCGCGGCAGAAGCAGGCGGCGTGGGACGCGGTCTACTGGCGCCTGCGCGCCGGGTCCGAAGAGGCGCTGCGCGCCGAGGTGCGCCGTCTCGGCGCGGAGGCGGGGGTCGATCCGCTCAGCTTCGCCCGCGAGCTCTGCATGACCTGGAGCGAATTGAAGGAGGTGGCGCGGCATCCGCTCGTCGCCATCGGCGCCCACACCGTCACGCACCCCATGCTCGCCAAGCATGCCGCCGAGACCGCGCGAGCGGAGATGGCGGACGGGCGCGACGCCATCCGCCGCAAGCTCGGGCTCGAGGCCGCGCATTTCGCCTATCCGGTCGGGGATCGCTCCGCCGCCGGCCCGCGCGACTACGCGCTCGCCGCCGAACTCGGCTTCACCACCGCGGTGACCACGCGGCCGGGCCACATCCACCGCGTCCACGCCGCGACCCCGACCGCGCTGCCGCGGGTGTCGCTGAACGGGCATTTCCAGACGCCGGCGGCGCTCGACGCGCTGCTCGCGGGCACGCCCTTCCTCCTGATGCGGATGCTGAAGCGCGGCCGGGCCTGAGAGGCGCCGTTCAGCGCTCCAGCCGCTCCATCCAGCGGATCAGCAGCGCGGCCGGCACGGTCCAGATCAGCCCGAAGAAGCCGAAAAAGGCCAGCTGAAGCGCCGGCGGCTTGTCCGCCATGGTGAGCTGACCCACGAACATCACGATGAAGGCGTAGACGCAGACGCCCACCACCAGCGCCACGAGCCCGATCAGTTTCTTGAGGCGAGGGGGCATGGGCGCGGGGTCCGTCGGGTGGGAGGACGATGCGCCGCCTTGTCCGCGGCGCGCCCGGGACTTAAACCGCTCCGGCCTTATGCGATCAAGCCTTGCGCCGGGAGGCGCGCGTTTCGTGTCCGATCCCGCTTCCGCCGCCGCGCCCCGGCGCCGCTTCGTCCGCGCCTGGCTGGTCCTGACGCTGGCGCTCGTCGCGCTGATGGTGGTGATCGGCGGCGCCACCCGGCTGACCGGGTCGGGCCTCTCGATCACCGAGTGGAAGCCGATCACCGGCGCGCTGCCGCCGCTTGGCGAGGCGGCCTGGGCCAGCGAGTTCGACAAGTACCGCGCGAGCCCCCAGTACAAGCTGTTGAACGAGGGCATGTCGCTCGGCGAGTTCCAGTTCATCTACTGGTGGGAATGGGGCCACCGGCAGCTCGGCCGCCTGATCGGGCTGGTGTTTCTGGGCGGCCTGATCCTCGCCGCCGCCACCCGCCGGGTGTCGCTCCGCGAGGGGCTGACGCTGTTCGGCATGGGCCTGCTGCTGGCCGCGCAGGGCGCGATCGGCTGGATCATGGTGGCCTCGGGGCTTCAGCCCGGCATGACGGCGGTCGCGCCGGTGAAACTGACTCTCCATCTTGGCTTCGCGCTGATCTTCTTCAGCACGATCGTGCTGTTCCTCGTCCATCTCCGGCAGTTCGGACGCGATCCTGTGCGGCTGCCGGGGGCCATTCGCGGCTGGGCCTACGCGGTCACGGCGCTGTCCTTCGTGCAGATCCTGCTCGGCGGGCTGGTGGCGGGCTCCCGCGCCGGCTTCACCTTCAACACCTGGCCGCTGATGGACGGCGGCTTCGCGCCCTCGACTGATGCGCTGTTCGCCGTCACGCCGTGGTGGGAGAACTTCGTCGACAACGTCGCGCTGGTGCAGCTCAACCACCGGATCGGCGCCTATGTGCTGCTGGCCGCGACCGTCGTCTATGCGGTCAAGGTGGCGCGGTCGAAGCTCTGCCGGCGCGCGCGCCGCCGGGCGATCGCGCTGCTGCATCTCATGCTCGTGCAGGCCGCGCTCGGCGTCGCGGCGCTGCTGCTGGTGGTGCCGCTCTGGGCCGGCCTCGCGCACCAGTTCGGCGCCGTGGTGGTGCTGGGCCTCGCGGTCGCCAACGCCGGCCTGATCGCGCAGCGGGCGAAGCA